>JAQGHS010000226.1 GCA_028291605.1 Planctomycetaceae bacterium
GTGAATGGTTACCGAAATTGCTGGGGACGATGGGCGACTCGGAACGGAGCGGAGTGGCCGGCGCGTCGGACTTTCGAGCCGATCCGAATGGGATCTGGTTCGCGGCCGGTGCGGCTGGCAATACAAACGCCGCCGAGGCTGGCTGCGTCGGCCTCTGGGGGCAGTATCTTTGTGTGGCCAATCCGGAGCGGACTCGTCTGCTGCGCTGGAATCTGGTGACAGGACAGAAAAAGCATATGGTCGCCGACGGTCCTCCGGGTGCGTCGGTATTTACCAGCACGGGGACGCGTCGAGTCGCCTACGGTGCGAATCAGACCTTGGAACATTGGCAACTCAGCCCGGCCGGTGGAACGCTACCCCGTACTTTGGCAGACCTGCCGACCCGTCGACAGATTCAATTGCAGGCTGCCTGGGAATCTCCCGACAGCCGGTGGCTGCTCGTCAGTTTTCGAACGCCGGAAGACGAGATCCTGGCCGGGTTGTGGGATCTCTCGACAGGTCACCTGGCCCATCCCGATCTCTTGCCGATTGCCGCGCACCGTTTACAGGCCGAATTCAGTACGGACAGCCAGCGATTGCTGCTGCGATCCGATTTGCAGGTCCAGATCCTGGACCTCCCTGGCTGCAAGCTCTTGTTACCCGATGAGCGTTTCGAAACTGCGGCGTATGGCTGGAGCCGGGACGGTCGCTGGTTTGCGGGGCAAGTCCAGGGGCAGACTCACCTTTATCGGGTCAATTCGTTGTTGACAGTCGCTCCCCAAGTCCTGGAAACGCCGGTTCCGAAAGAGATTTCCTTCCAGAACAACAGCGGCTGGCTGGCTCTGATGCTGCCTCGCGGCCGAGTGGCATTTTACGAACAGTCCGTGAATCAGACCTTCAGTTTTCAGGACTCGGTACATCCCCACGAAATCGATGCCCAGGGCTTTGGATACAGCCCCGATGGACAGTGGTACGCCCTGGCACACGAAGATGGGAACGTTCGCGTCTGGAACATTCACACGCACCAGCCATGGACCGGCATCCTGCGTCATCCGGGGGCGGTTCGCGCGTTGTGTTGGAGCTCAGGTGGCGACCTGCTCGCCACCTGTACGCAAAATGGACTGGTGACAGTGTGGGATTTGTCTCCCCGGGCGAGCGGCCAGATTTTCTTCCATCCTGAGGCGGCCAATCTGCAGAGTGTTCGTTTCAGCCCCGACGGCCAGCGTGTCGCCGTGGCCGGAGATCGGGGCCTGCCCGTGATCTGGAACGTAGCGGCGGGCGAAAAAATCTCGCAGCCTCGCCGGGACGGAGATTCGCAATTCGATCGCCTGGCCGGCAGCGGGCCGGTGGTTCACGATCCCGCGCCCAGTGTCGCCAGTGAGGAAAGGGTATCGCGACTGAATTGGACTCGTGACGGTGCGTGGCTGGTGTCGCTATCAACGCCGAAGGTGAATCCGGCCGAACCGGTGAGACCCCGTTTAAAGGTCGATGTCTGGGACTCGGAATATGGATTGCGGCAGCCGTTTACTCCTGATTTTCAACCGCTGCATCCGGCCACCGTGGCGGAGGGACTGAGACCGCTGTTGACCGCCGACAACCGGTTGCTGGTGCCTGAAGTGGGACGAGCCAGCCTGTTGGGAGCGGCGGGTTCAGAGACCTTGCGCCTGGCGATCTCCAAGCACAGCCATCCGTTGCAAATTGAGATGTCTCCGGACTCGGGTTTGGCGGCGGTCCTGGATTCGGACGGTGTGATCTCCCTATTTGGTACGCAGTCTGAAACGGTGTTACATCGCCTGCAACTGCCCCCCGGACAGCAAGTCGCCTCCCTGACTTTCAATGCTGCGGGAACCATGCTGGCGGTCGTGGGCCAACTCGGCTTGCAGGTGTGGGACACCGCATCGGGCAAGCTGCTCACCCCGTCTTTCAATGCCGACATGGTCGCCTTGCGGCAGGTGTGTTTCAGTCTGGACGGACGGCATGTGGCGACAGTCAGCGAAAACCATGTTTGCCAAATCCGCTCGACGAAGACGTGGAACTGGCGTGGCGGCGGATTCCAGCTGGAAAGCCGCCCGGTGCTGGCGGAATTCAGTCCGCGGGACAACACATTTGTCACGGCGACCGAAGCGGGGTTGGTGCAAATCTGGGACTGGTCCCGCGGTGAACCCCTGACGCCACCGTTCAGACATCCCAGTTCGTTGACGGACGCGGATCTGAGTGCCGATGGGCGCCAGATCGCAGTTGTCGGAGGCGATTGTTTGCGCGTCTGGAATCTCCCCGAACCGAACTCGCTGGCTCCTGAAAAAATCGCGGCCTGGGCCCGAGAAGTCGCGCTGACCGACGTCAACACGGCCGACGGCACGCTGGCACCGCTGCTTCCCAATCAGTTTCCAGACCACCCGTTTCAGAAATCTCAGCAACCGGCGAACTCAGTCGTCCCGGGCTGCGAATCTCGATGCCGATGGCATCTGCATCAAGCCAACCTGGCACACCTGCTCCGGGACGCTTCTGCCGAGGAATTTCACATCCGCCATTTGAGCGAGTTGCATCCCGATCATCCGCAGCTCCCGATTCTGCGGTCGAGGCAGAGGCCGTAGGCAGGTATCGTGGGATAGGCTTCCAGCCTGTCAATCGCGAAGCGACAAAGCGATAAACCAAGAGCATGCGGCAATCGAAGGGATGCTCGTACGATGAATGGACTTCGGGTTTGTCACTTGATGTGACAAACGACAGGCTGGAAGCCTATCCCACGACGAAGAATCCGAGGGCTTACGCCGCCCGGCTCACCTGCTGATTTCATGGTGGACGGGGGAAGGGAACCGTCCTGCGATTGCTGCAGCCTCTGGCATTCCAGTCACCTCACCGATTTCCTGCTATACTTGCATATCCGACACTGAAATAATAAGAGATATCGCCAGCTTCACTGCAGCAATCCCTTCTTGCTTAATCACAGGCTTAGTTTCTTTCGAGGAACTATGATCTTAACCCTTAGTTCTCCAGATCCGGACGGACTAAGATCAATGGGCTATGAGGAAGTGGCCGTCTGGTGTTTTCACCGGGCGGCAGAACTGGAATAATAACGGAGACCGGACCGGACCACCCGGATGGTCTCCGCTTGATCGAACCCTGGGTGAGTTTCTTCTCTGAAATCAGTCTCCATAATGAGTAAAGCTACGATGTCGGACGGCATGGGTGATGATCGCAAGAGTCAGATTGCGAAAGACTGCTTCAAACGTGGTACCGAAGCCATGATGAAGCAGAACTGGGAATATTCTTGCCAGATGTTCCGGACGGCGGTCGATCTGGTGCCCGACAACCAGTTGTATCGGGCGTCGTTGCGCGGAGTGACCGAAAAGCGCTATAACAACAATCAATCCGGCGCGGCGATGGCCGGCATGAAATTGATGACCACCAAGGCGACCATCAAGAAATGCCGCATGCAGAGCGACTGGAAGTCGATCGCCAAGATGTGCGAAGACGGGCTCGCCATCAATCCGTGGGATGCGCAGTTGAACGCCGATCTGGGCGAGGCATTGACGCACATCGGGTACACAGATCCTGCAGTCTACAGTTATGAGCGAGCCGTGAAGGGGGAACCCAACAACAAGGATTACTTGCGCGCCCTCGGCAAGCTCTATGAAGCCCGGAGAAATTTTGACCCGGCGATCGAAGTCTATACCAAACTGTACCGTCTGGACCCTCTGGATGGTGAAGCGCGATCGAAGATCATGTCCCTGACGGCCGAGAAGGCGGTCGACAAGGGTGGGTATGATGGCGATGACGTCAGCAAGGTCCAGAAACACATGTCCGAGAAGATGAATAAGGACACGGCTGATGGGCCGGGGATGTCGGTTCAGGCTGATCTGGAACGAGCGTGCCGTAAGGATCCAGGGAGCAAGGATAACTGGCTCAAGCTGGCTGATTTCCTGCGTCGTGAAGGAAACCTCGAGAAAACCGTTGAGGCTCTCGAGAAGGCCTTAGAAGTGTCCGGCGGCGAAGTCAAGATTCGCGAGCAGTTGGAAGACGCGCAACTTGAAATCATGCGCAAGGCGGTGGGATTTGCCAAGGAAGAGTATGCGACTGATTCGGAGAATAAATTCACCGAGCGGAAATACAAGGAAGCCAAACGCGAATTGATGTTACGCGAGATCGAAATCTTCGCGTCCCGCATTGAACATTATCCTCAAAACATGGCACTGAAGTTCGATCTGGCGCTGCTGTATATGCAGGACAAGCGGCACCAGCTCGCGATCCCCCTGCTGCAGAAATCACGCGGTGATGCGCGGCGCAAGGTGGAATCCTTGATCAATCTAGGGAAATGCTTCATCGCCGACAAGCAGTACCCGCTGTCTCGCCGCCAGTTCGAAGCGGCCGTGCCGGAATGCAAATCCGATGATAATCTGGATATCTTCCTGGATCTGCATTACATGCTGGGCCGTGTCTGCGAAGAGTTGAAGGACAAGGACGCCGCTATTCGTCATTACCAGACGGTACTGGAGTACGATTACGACTACAAAGACAACCGCGAGCGACTGGCCCGGTTGGAAGGTGGCGGAGAGCCGGAGTAACGTCGCGAAAACGGTGTTTAGGCGAGCGTCCGGCGTAAGCCGGATGGTTGTCTTGCGGTCGAAAAGTCTGGCGAGCATGCGATCAGATTTGATCGCGCAGATGGGTGTCAGTGCTTTGACGAGTCGAACGTGGCTTGCACTGGCACAGCTAGTGGTACCCGATCAAAGAGTTTGATCGATGGGTTTCGGTCGCTTGTTTGAGTGACGAGGGTTGGTTGATTGGGACCGCATGACAACCATCCAGCTTACGCTGGACGCTCGCCTTGGTCGAAGCTGTTTCGACTCGAATGTTACGGGCCACGACGCCCGAACCATTAGAACCGAATGCCGGTGCGGATCATCCAGCCGTCATTGACGTTGAAGTCGGGGTGTTTGCCGGCGAAATCGACATGCCGGTCGAAGACATAGCCCCCTTCGATGAAGGACGAGACAAACCCGTTGTCTGACCGCAATCCGATCAACGCGCGGTAGTCTCGGATTTCGACCTGGTCGCCGCTATTCAGCGTGCTCAGTCCCACCTGGTAGGCTTCCACATTGTATTCGGCCGAGCCGTACAGCCAGACGCCGCCGTAGCCGAAGTCGCCCATGAAGACGCTGATGCGCGACTTCGGGAACAGGATGCGCAATTCCCATTGTTCATCGGGAGTCCACACCACACCGGCATAAGGAATGACGCGGTCGATCACGCGATCCCAATAGCCCACACCGCCGACCAGCATTAAAGTGGGGTCCGGTTTGAAGAACAGCATGGCCCGGCCGTCGAACATATAGGCGCTGCTGTTGAGCTGCTTGTCAAAGTCGGTGGCGAGCCACGGTGTAAATCCCAACTGGAATCCCCACGGACCGGGGCCTTGGGCTCCCAATTCGATGTCGGAGGCGAACCGGTAGGCATGTCCCGGCAGGGGCACCCCATTCGGGCCGGACCAGCCGCGGGCGTCGAATTCCGGTTTCCACGAAAAGATGGCTCCCGAGGGCATGTACCACGAATTTCGCCATTGGTTGTTGGTTTCGATGACGCTGAAGTTACCGCTGACGCCGTTGTTGTGAGCTGCCGAGGGGAAGATGTAGCCCACTTCGTGATTGGCCACGGTCCCCAGGCGGTACGGCTGCGCGCCCAGGATGCCGTATTGGAAATCTCGCGAATACGGGTCGTAGTATTCCAGGCCCGCAGGAGCTCCCGTGACTGCCAGAGGATCGTACCCCCCTGCACCGCCACCGAGGAATGGGTCATAGGGAACATTGGGCTGATACGGTGCACCCAGCGCCGGACCGTTGACGATTCCCTGATTGGGATCGCCTTGCACGAAAGTCTGGGCCTCCGCGGAAGACTGTGTCTGCGGGGCAGTATCGTAGGCCGGCGCGTCGCCACTCTGGCCGCGAATGATGTTGCGATCCGCTGCCGGGTAGGACGACAAGTACCGAGGCGAAATCCAATCGCTGACTGGCCCTTCGCTGCTCACATCGGATAACGCGGCCGAATAGCCAGACGAAACCGGTGTGGTCACGGGCAAGGCGGCTTTTTCCGCTTCGGCAAAACCAAAGCTGGCAGCGAGCAGGTAAATTAATGCTGTATTCACGAGAAGACCTGTTCTTGCGGGGTCGGGAAACAGATCACAAGGAAAAGCAGATCGGAATGCAGGCTGCCGCAGGTTGCTCGCAGCCTGGGAGCTGACGGGCAAGGGGCGGACATCGATGCCGTAATTTCGACTTGCTAAACAACTTGGACGGAGGAAGTACTGACGGAAATTCTGACTGGCATGTGCGGACCACTGGGACGGATCCAAGGACTTCTGGGTAAGCCCGGCGGGGATTCTCCACATGTCGGAAAACCCGTCAACTTCAAATTTCGGTCAAAGTTGCCGGTCGAGGGGCCTTTTGTAAAAAATTCCACCCTCGCGACACTCCAAATCCGCGAAAATGGCGAGAACCGAGCGAGTTCGTTGCAAACGCCGCCCAAGTCAGGAACAATTTGAGGCATTGACCGTACTCAGCCGCTGGGCGCTACCTCACGGTTCGGCATCGCAAACGGGTCGAAACTTGCCTCGAACCGGACGCTAGTGCGTTCCGGCTGATATGTTTGAATGTCAGTTTAAGTTAGACTTGCCTGATCATTTCGTCGTAATCAATGATACGATTTCCGAGGGCGACGTCGGTTGTGTGCCGGCGGTCCTCACCGCAGCCTACGCTTGGGAATGCCCGGTATGCAGAACCGCTCGATCGGCCCCTTTGAGCTTCAAGAGCAGCTCGGCGCCGGTGGCATGGGCGTCGTCTACCGCGCCAAGTACACCAAGACGGGCCAGGTCGTCGCCTTGAAAGTGCTGTCGCCCGGCCTGCAGGAAGACGAAAAACTGATTGCGCGCTTCACCCGCGAACTCGAGATTCTCAAGAAGCTCAAACACCCCAACATCGTGCAGTGCTATGGGGGTGGCAGACTCGGCGCCCAGCGGTTCTATGCCATGGAACTGGTCGAAGGGGGTTCGCTGTCTGAACTGCTCAAGAAAAAAGGCAAATTCGATTGGCAGCAGGTGATCGAATACGGCCTCCAGATTTGTGCGGCGCTGGAGCACGCTCACGAAAACGGCGTCGTCCACCGCGATTTGAAGCCGCCCAATCTGATGCTCGATAAGTCCGGCAACATCAAGCTGGCAGACTTCGGGCTGGCGCGAATCAGCGATGCAACCGCCTTAACGGCCGCCGGCAAGACGTTGGGCACGTTCGCCTACATGGCTCCCGAACAAATCAGCGGTAGCTCGCCCATTACTCCGAAGACCGATCTGTATGCGTTCGGGGTCGTGTTATACGAACTGGTGACCGGGAAGACTCCCTTTCAGAGCGAGACGACCGCCGAATTGTTAATGGCGCACCTCACCAAGAAACCGCCCCGGGTCTGCACCGAGGTCCTGGATTGCCCGATCTGGTTGGAGAAGGTGATTCTCAATTTAATGGAGAAAGATCCGGATAAACGGCCGCGCGATGCGCTGGCCGTGGAGCAGGCCTTGCGCGAGGTGAATGAAAAGGTCGCCCACAATGTCAGCGTGGCCGAGCACAACGTGACAGGTCAGCCGACTGGCATCGCGGTCTCCACCGTCGGCGAAACGGATCTCGCGAAGTTGCTGAAACGCAAAAAGAAGAAGAAGGCGGATGGTTCGCCGATTTACGAGCGAACCTGGTTTCTCGCCTCCTGTCTGGTGGCGATCGTGGG
Source organism: Planctomycetaceae bacterium (assembly GCA_028291605.1). GTDB lineage: Bacteria > Planctomycetota > Planctomycetia > Planctomycetales > Planctomycetaceae > JAKFVC01. The sequence continues at coordinate 7,747 of JAQGHS010000226.1, forward strand.
GCTGGTCACTTTCCTGATGTGGCCGAAGAGTGAAGAACGGCTGTTCGCTTTGGCCCAGCCCTTGATGAAGTCCGAGAAGGTTGACGATCGAGAAAAAGCCGAGACCGAGTATCTCAACGAATTGATCCGGAGATTCCCCAACGGCAAGCACTTCGCCGAGGCTAAGCAGTTTGTCGAGGATGTCGAGCTGGATCGTGTTGAAAAACTACTGATGGTGAAGATCGAAAAGGGACGTGAGTTGAAGGAAGAGGTCGAGCGCCACTTCAAAAAGGCCTACGACTTGGAACAGTTCGGCGATCGCGAGACGGCCTTGGAGAAATAAAACAGCCTGGTGACCGTCTTCGGCCCGATTGAGAAAGCGACCCCGATTCGTAATCTGGCACGTCGGCGTGCGGCGCTCTTGCAGAAGGCGGGGAGTCAGTCCGCGGCCGAACGATTGCAGATTCTCAACAGCGCCCTGAAGAAAGCCGATCAGTTGGATTCGAATGGGCAGCGTCTGGAGGCCGAGAACATTTGGGACAGCGTGAAGTCACTTTATGACGGCAACGTGGAGTTGGATCGCTTTGTCAAATATGCCAAGGCGCGCCGCACCGGAAAATCGAGAACCGAAGCTGCTCAATTGTTGGAAGGGAATACTCCAGAGGCGACAACCCCCGAGCCAGACGCGAACCCCAATCCGAACGAGAA
>JAQGHS010000236.1 GCA_028291605.1 Planctomycetaceae bacterium
GTTGAACCCGGCGCAGTCCCGGTATTGAGAGTGGAGCGCCCGAATGTCTGACACGCGATCTGACAGGAACGGGGCCCTATCCCTGCATTTCCAGGCTTCGTGACAACACTTTGGGGGAGAACGGTGCAAGCGAAGGATCCGAACCCACCAAACGTAAAAAAAGCCGAGATTTCCCAGCAAACATCGGGAAATCTCAGCTTGGATGCGGAGAGGACGAGATTCGAACTCGTGGTACGGGTAAACCCGTACGCCGATTTAGCAAACCGGTGCTTTCGGCCACTCAGCCACCTCTCCGGGCTGCGCGTTACGCCCACAATCATACTGGCTGTCGCCGTTGACGCAACCCCTAACGAGGGAGGCCTCAACGTTGTTTTTTCACCGTGTGAAAGGAGCCTTCTACAACAGTGACAACCCGTGCTTCAAAGGGGTTCGGTGGGTAGCCAGACTCTCCAGTGTCGGGCGAATTCCTACCAACCCAGTGACGCTGAACCCGCCCGCAGTCGCCGACACGAATCTGTGAATCGTTGATTCGCGGGGTTCGCTCGACTCCGGAGAGTCAAGCTACGGGGCGGCACGGCCAGCAAGGTCGGAACAATCCCGTTTTTCGCCGCGACCAGAATTCTCGTTATTCCCGGCAATCTCGACTGCCGATAAGTTTCCAAGCCGAACCGCACAAAATCTGGGCTGTGGTTCCGTCGTTTGTCCAGATGTTTAGATTTCATAAAGAGTTACGGCAATTTGCGAAGGGAGTCGTCTGGACGCTCGCGTGATGATCGCGGAGCGATCAACGACTCTCTTTGGATCTGATGAGTCGAAAATTCCTGGGGGGGAATAGCATGTTGACAGGTTTTTTTACGGGTCACTGGTCGAGCCGGACAAAGTCCTGCTTATTGGGTTTCGCGGCATTTGTCGGTCTGGCTGGCGGTTTCGCCTATGCCCTTGATCATGCGGAAGGGCCTCCCGGGGACCGGCAGATCGAACGGTGTGGGAAATTGTGGCCTCCGTTTCCTCGTCCGGTGGGCAAGAAGGCACGGTGTGTCGACCAATTTCATTACACGCACTACTGGCCCTACCCCCATACCTGTGAAGACCAGAACAGTGTCCGGGCCGCCTGGAATGCGCAGGCGTCAAACGGCTGGGTCGAGGGGACCACTCTGTTCAGCTATCACTTCAACAAAGAGAACAATCAGCTGAACTCGGCGGGGCTTGCTCATTTGGAGTACATCCTGTTTCGCGTCCCCAATCAACATCGTGCGGCCTTCATTCAGATGTCGAATTCGGCTCAGGCTGACCAGGCGCGAGTCACGAACGTGCAGGCCGCCGCGACGACCATGCTGCAGGATGCCAGCCTGCCGCCGATTGCTTTGCGGCGTGCTCGATCTTATGGAGCCAGCGCAGAAGAAGTCGACATGATCTCACGCAAGTTCCTGTCGTCCACACCGACGCCGCGATTGGGTGGCAACGCGGGAGCGGCGACCGGGGCCGGGGCGACAGGGGCGGGTGGTGGGGCAGGGATGGATTAGCTTGATGTAAGACGGGCACTCCTGCCCGTCTTCGAGATTGATGCACCAATGCAGACGGGCAAGAGTGCCCGTCCTACGTACCAGTGTCGGCCATATGGAACCGAATCCTCAGGAGCAACGGTAATGGTGGAGAGCCGTGTTCCTGATCCCGGTCGTCCGGGGGTACCTCGCAGCACGGCGTCGCAGGCTGAGTTGTTTGCTCATCTGTTTGGGACGACTCAGGTGGCTGCCACGCCGCCGTTGAAGGGCTCCGACGTGCCTGGGGTGCCTCGCATCCCCTCGCTGCCGCCGGTGTTCAAACCGCGTCAGCCGTCGGGATCGGGTGGGGGGCCGACGGCGCCCAGCGCGCCGACGGGGCTCGCCGATTGTGGGCTCAGCCTGCTGCAGGTGTGCGATCTGCTGTTGAAGCAGTTGTATCTGGGGGGGAGCCTGCTGGGGGTCGAGATGGCTCGGCAGGCTCGGCTGCCGTTTAATGTCGTCGATGAAGCGCTATTGTTTCTGAAGGACGAAAAGTGCGTGGAAGTGACCGCCGGCGAGATCATCGGCCGGGTCTCGTATCGCTTCGCACTGACCGATCTGGGGCGTATTCGGGCCCGGGAATGCTTTGAGCAGTGCCGGTATGTCGGTCCCGCCCCGGTGCCGTTGGAGACCTATGTCAAGCAGTGCCTCAAGCAGACGGTGACGGGGACAGTCTGCAGCATGGCTGCGCTGCAGGATGCCTTCTCCGAGCTGATCATGCGGCCGGATCTGCTGGAGGAACTGGGGCCTGCGGTCTGCAGTGGCCGGTCGATCTTTATCTACGGACCGCCGGGTAATGGCAAGACGATGATCGCGAAGGGGTTGGGGAAATTCCTCAACAAGTTCGGGGGCGAGATCTATGTGCCCTACGCGATCCTGGCCGAAAACAGCATCATCACCGTCTTCGATCCGACGGTGCACACGGCGACCGACAACGGCGATCTGCACGGGGCGGAGATGGGTGGGGGCGAGTTCGCCAATAATCAGGTCGAACGGATGATGCACGCCAACCCGCCCGACTTGCGGTGGCGGAGGATCCGGCGGCCCGTGATCATCACCGGCGGCGAGCTGACGCTGGATATGCTCGATCTGCGGTACAATGCCGGGTCGAACTTCTACCAGGCACCGATGCACATCAAAGCCAACGGCGGGGTCTTTTTGATCGACGACTTCGGCCGGCAGATCGTCAGCCCGCGGGACCTGTTGAATCGCTGGATCATTCCTCTGGAAGAACGCGTCGACTACCTGACGCTGGCCACGGGACGCAATTTTCAGGTGCCGTTCGAGCAGTTGATCATCTTCTCGACGAACCTCGATCCGAAGCAATTGGTGGATGATGCCTTCCTGAGGCGAATCCGGCACAAGATTTTGATCGATTCCCCCAGCCGAGCCGTTTACACAGAGATATTCGATCTGTGCTGTAAGCTGCGTGGTTTGGCGTTTTGCCAGGACTCCCTGGATTATCTATTTCGTACTTATTACGAGTCAGCACGAGTGCCGCGGTCGAGTGATCCTCGGGATTTGCTGGAGATTGTCGTTTCAATCTGCCGATTCCGGGGAATAGAACCTCAATTGACCGAGGCCCTCATCTCAGAAGCCGCGCTCCGATTCTTCGCCAGTTTGTAGTCATTTCACCTTCGTCATCTTGCTGTTGTCATCCCAACCGGCGGCCCACCTTGGGCTGAATGGTCTGGCACCGCCAACATCCCACACCCCCATTCCGTCGATTCGTTCAGATTCCCTCAGCCTTTGTCGAGGGGGAGCATTGCTATGTTTAGGCACTTTCGTTCACGTACCGGCCTGGTGTTTTGCGTGGCGGCGTCCCTCACTTTCAGCGGGTGCGCGGCTGGCGGGTGGAATCGGCTGGTCGGCAAGAAGACCGAAGAGCCTTCTCCCAAGCTGACGTTGGCCTGGTCGAAGCTGAAGGAAGACGAGGGGCGTCTGACCGAAGCCCGCAACGGGTACGAATCGGTGCTCAAGAAAGAACCCAAAAACATCGACGCCTTGCTGGGCGTGGCCCGGTTGGACGAAAAGGCCCAGCGGCTGGTGGTCGCCGAAGAGGGTTACGCCAAGGCTCTCGAACTGCAACCGAAGTCACCCTATGTACTGGGTGAAGTCGGGAAGTTCTATGCACTGCAGCAACGTTGGGATAAAGCGATTCCTCTGCTGCAGGAAGCACAACGGATGGAGCCGCACGAGAAGTCACATCACTTTACCCTGGCGATGGCGTTGACCAAGGCCGGTAAGACTGATGAAGCCCTGCCCCACTTTACGGAAGCAGTCGGGGAAGCCGCCGCGCACTATAACATTGGCCGCATGCTGGTCGAGAGCGGCAAGCCCGCGGCCGCTGAGCAGGAGTTTGTCCTGGCGCTCGCCAAGGATCCCAATCTGTCGGATGCTCAGTATTTCCTCGATGAGATCCGAAGCAATGCGACGAATCCGGCGCAACCCGCTCCCATCGTGGCGCAACCCAAGGCCCCGGTTCCAACCACTCAACGCGTCTCCGCAACGAGTACCAGCGGTCGCCCGACGGTAACTCCGGCCAACAGTTCGGGTCCGCAAGTCAGACCAGCCGCACGACCGCCGGTGTATCCTCACAGCGGTTACGAAGAACTGCCCCCCCCGCCTGACATGATGGACGGCGCCAGCACAATGGCACCCCAGAACCGCGAGTCCGCTTCGCAGATCACGC
>JAQGHS010000254.1 GCA_028291605.1 Planctomycetaceae bacterium
CCGGTGGTGTCGCTGCGCTCAACCACCGGCTACTCTCTGTGACCCCTCCGGGGTCGTGGATTTGCATATCGCCCTCCTCATACCTGCCAACTCGTGCTCGCCCAGAACGCGTCGATCCCTTCCAACACCGTTCTCAGCGAAACGTCTTCGCCCAGTCGCCGCACTGACTCATCATCTAACACTCGGAATCCATCCTGTGAGAAAATCCACATGATCTCTCCAAAGTGGATCTGCCAGGCGATGCAGAAGTTGAAAACGACCAGTCGGAGTTCTTCGTAGGCCGCGTGCTTGGTTCCGTTCAGAACCTCGTCGTCTCGAAATGCCCTGTAGATATAATTCACCCGCAGTTGAGGATCATCTCGATATTCGTTGCGCTCCAGACGCAGAATAATCTCCGACAATTGCTGCAAGGCCAGGCGATGGCGATTCGCCAATTGATCCATTTCCCGTAGCGTCGTCCGCGGTTCCAGAGTCCACTGTTCCAGAATCTGCAACAGGGGCGGCCGCAACGAGGTACTCGGCACGGTCAAATAGTCACGAATGACGTTTGCTAAACTGGCGGGAAATGGCACGCTCGATGGAGTCGCCAACTCTTGTGTGAGCTGTTTCAAGATATCCAGCCGGTCGAATTCTCCTACCATTTGGAGCTGAAGTTCTGGTAGCTGCCTTAACTCTAGATCACAATAGTTCACTAACTCTTGAGCCTCGGTATTCGTCGATTCACTCCAGCAAGCGAAATCGAGTGCCCCCAACAGCAACTGCGCCCACCGGACGGAATCGTGGCTCGCAAACCGCTGCTGCAGCTCGTCCAGATCCCCGCGAATCAAGGACCAGCGATTGGCCAGAGCGACTGCACGCCACCGGTAGATGGCCAGCTCCGTGATCCGTTGTTCTGCAATCTGCCCCCGCAACAGCATTGAGCAATTGTCATTCGCTCCCAGCAGCGGTTGCCGTTCGAGCTCGCGGCAGTACAACTCCCACGCCCGGCCTGTCAGTCGATGTTGTCTCAAGGCCAAACACAACCACCGCGTGGGGTCGGTCTCAGGATCGACATCCGCCGCCAGACGCACGATCCAATACAACCGGATGCAGATCTCCTCATTGGCCGGATGGGATTCGAGGAGTTTCTGCAACTGTCGATACCCCGCGGCGGGATTCTCATCCAGAACCCATTGCCAGGCCGCTCCAATCTGTTGCCTCAGATCTGGCAAGCGATCGGAACTCGGTTTGCGATTCCGTTCCGAAGGTTGCCGCGGCCTGAGTGTCGGATCGCGCGGTTCGGTCGATTCCGCGTGCGGATTCTCGATCGGCTGGTCGCCGACTTCGAATGCCGGCGAGTCATTGAACTGAGCCAAATACTCAATCCGCTGCAGGATCTGCTCGTAGGCCTCACGGACCCTGGCAAACTTATCGGGATGATGTTCTGGTTTGTAGACTCGAATCAGCTTCGTATAGGCGCGTTTCAGACTGCGTTCGTCGACATCCTGCGGCACGCCCAACAAGGTACAAGGATCGTGGGGCCAATCGGCCAGGCTCTCGGGCAGCACGTGATCAGACATTTCAATTTCGTCCCTTTGGCTGAGTCATCGGGAACGAAAACCTTTTCGAGGGACTGTCGTCCCTTTTCCGCTTCTGCCTGGCTTCCGCTTGCTTCGCCTTCTCTGCGGCTTCCTCCTCCGCCGCCTCCTTGAGTAACAAAAGTCTCAATTCCTCTTCGGCATCGATTTGCAGTTCTCGCGCAGTTCGAGTCGAAGGCCGCCAGGTTGGAATCGGAGGCTGGTTGTAATGAGAGTGCAAGGCTAGGCCGAAGATCATTACAAAGATGAAGACCCCGATCAGAGCTAACAGCTCGAGAAACGGCACCGCATTGATCTTTTCATACAACGAGAGTCGCCGGTCGAACAGCGGCCGATAAACGGTCACCCAGCGCTGGAGTCCGGCCCGCACCAGCTTGAACGCCACGGTAATCGGACCGTCAACGGCTGTTGAAAGATCTTCGTCCTCCAGCTCTTCCTGCGACATTGTCCAGACATTTATGCCGGCCTCGTCGGTGTTGAGACCACCGGCCGAGGATGATTGCGGGGGCAGTAACAAAAACTGCGATGTGCCCGCATGTACGGTAAATTGGCTCAGCAGTAATTTGTCGAGGCCCGCAATGTCGGGAAAGTCGCGCCGCATGGTCCGGGCGGCTTTTCCCCAAAAGACCGCGTGATCGAGAAGGAGAGGCAGCTCTTTCATCAACAGTCGTGCCTGGCGCGGTGGCGGTAGCACAAACTTCTCACAGATCAGCGTCCCCAGCGTCTGCAGCGAACGGGAAGAATTCTCTAGTGCATCCGCACGCACATCCAAGCCGGGTTCCAATCGGTCCAGCCATAAGCGCAAGGGAGGCCAGGGTTGGCTGAGCCCGTGCAACTCGCCCCACCGCGCACGGCGCTGCTCGGGATCCAGTTTGAAAAACTCCTGCGCGAACCGTTCGACTTGCTGCCCGAGCTCCCTCTCACGCGTGTCATAATACGAGTCGGGGAGTCGACACGCTTCGTCCACGCGCGATATCAACATCACGTCGACCGCTTCGTGCCAGTCGTCGGGCGGCACGAAATTGTGCGCGGACAATTGCCCAAACACCGCTCGGCGGACTCGATCTGCCTCCGACGTCACCGGCACGCGCGCCGTTTCGCTCGCCCAGTTCCGCAGGTCGTTGCGTACCGGCTCCGGCAGGCCGCTGTCATTCATCGGCAGCATCCTGATTGTCCCGATTCTCGTAGCCGTCACCGTATTGACTCAAAAACGCATGCAGGATGTCGCGATTTGATTCGATCGCCGCGACGTCCTTCAACTCCATCGCCTCTTCGAACAAGAAGATCAACTGTTCCAGCAAGTCACGTTCACGGAGTGGCAATTCCCGATACAGGCGTTCGGCCCAGCGCAGCACGAAGCGGTTCGTGGTCTCATCGCGCGCATGCAACTTGAGCGACTGCATCTCATCCACAGCACGGGCGATCTCCGCTTCGGAGAGCGACTTGGCATAGCGCGTCACCACGTGCCTGACTTTCAGCCTCGACTCGACCACGGTCGCTTCCACTTCCAGCACACCGTTTAAGTCATAAGTAAATCGGATCACCACCACTTGCCCCGCAGGTCCACGCGGAATCCCCCTCACCAGGAATTCGCCTAGGTAAAGGTTCTCTTCCACCCGCCGGTTTTCCCCCTGATAGAGCTTGATCAACATCTCAGGCTGATTCGGATAAATGGTCGCCACGCGATTGATGCGGCTGACGGGGATCGTCGTATTCCGATTGATGATCGGCAAGAAATATCCCGGGCGACAGTTGCCACCGAATTCATGCGAGATTTCCACCCCTAACGTAAACGGAGCGATATCCGTGATGACGAGATCCTGCAGGCTGGAATGATCCGAGATCAGTCCCCCTTGAATGGCGGCCCCCAAAGCGACCACTTCATCGGGATTCAGAGTACATTTCGGTTCCTTCCCGAAATACCGCGCAACCCGTTCACGGACCGCTCGCATGCGGGTTGCTCCGCCGACGAGAATGATTTCGTTCACATCCTCGCGTTTGAGCTTCGCGTCACCGAGTGCGCGGCGCAGCGGGCTATCGGTGCGTGTGAGAATGTGATCGGTCCATTTCTCGAAATCCTCCCGCCGAATCGTGGTGGTGGGTCCCCCGTCAGGCAAATCGCCTGTCAGGGCGGGGATCCGCACGACGGCATCCTCGCCGCGCGACAACTGCCGCTTCGCCAACTCGCACTCGCGGCAGAGTCGCGAGACCAGCAACGGATGTTCGAGTTCCGCATGCTCGAAGACCATCCCCTGCGATTCCAAAATGCGAGCCGCCAGCGTGCTGGTAAAGTCCTCCCCTCCCAGAAAAATCTCCCCAGCCGAGGCTCGGATTTCCAGGGTCCCTTCGAATCGCTCGACGACCGACACGTCAAATGTCCCGCCCCCCAGGTCATAAATCACGACGACCTTGTCCTCGTCGGATTCGTGCACGCCATAGGCGATCGCGGCGGCGGTCGGTTCGTTCAGAATGCGTTTGACATTCAGCCCCGCCAGCTTACCGGCACGCATCGTGGCTTGCCGCTGTAACTCGTTGAAGTAGGCGGGGACCGTAATCACCGCGTCCAGAACATTGTCTTTCAGATGGGCTTCGGCATCCGCCTTGAGCGACCGGAGGACCAAGCTGGAGAGTTCCACCGCGTCCAACTCGCGATCGGCGAGTTTGATCTTCCAGTCGCTGCCCATCTGGCGCTTAAATGTCGACGCGCACCGTTCGGGATGCAAGACCTGAAACTCCCGCGCGGCGCGACCGACGAGCACGGTACCGTCCAGATCAATTCCCACCACTGACGGAGTCAACACGTCGCCCAAGGCATTCGGGATGAGGCGCGCCCCCTCAGCGGTCAGGTGGGCACACAGGGAATTTGTCGTCCCGAGGTCGATGCCGATGCTCATGCGGTTAATGCCTTCATTCCATTCCCACCAAATCCCACTCTCAGGCGAACGTCTGTCACCCATCGTAAAGTGAGACACGGCCGTTTACAAACCGTTCACCCTCCACCGCAGGGGGCCGGCGTGATGTGATGAATCGGGCTGACTTGCCC
>JAQGHS010000270.1 GCA_028291605.1 Planctomycetaceae bacterium
GGTCCCCGGTCTGCTGGAGAATTTTTCCGTTGGAGCGGTCTACGTCAGTCCCGCATTCCTCGATTTCCGTCAGCCCAGCGTTCGTCTGTTGTGTGAAGCCACCCACTCGGCCGGAGTCCCCATGCGATTGATTTGGGGCAGCGACCACCTGCGCTGCGACAAAGATGTTGCTGTCGAGATCCTGTTGCCCCCAGCCAAAAGACTCAGCAGTGATGACAATGCCAACAGCATCGTCTTCAGCCTGCGTTATGCGGGCCGGGAACTCTTATTGACCGGCGATCTGGAGAAGGCCGGTCAGCAGGCATTGTTGCGACTGCCTCCGCGACAGCATGACGTTCTGTTGGCTCCGCATCACGGGAGTCTAAAGGCCAACCCGCCTGACCTGGCCCGGTGGGTGGCACCGCGCTGGGTCGTAGTGAGTGGCGGGGGCGATATCTCGCCGACTAAGCTGCAGCAGATTTATGGAGCTGGTGCCGAAGTCCTGACAACTGGCCGCCAGGGCGCGGTCACTGTAGAAATCAGCCCCGCCGGTGAGATTCATGTGGAATCCCAGCTTGATGTGCAGCCGAGAGATTGACGTCCATCCATGCCCGATTCGTCCCCCATCATTCAAATCGAACGCCTCAACTACCGCTACCCGAATGGCACGGTCGCTCTGTGTGATGTGAGTTTCACGATTCAGCCGGGCGAAGTCGTGGGGTTGGTCGGTCCGAACGGAGCCGGAAAAACCACGCTGCAACTGCATCTCAACGGCTTGCTGCCGGAGACTCATCCCGATCGCCTGCCGGCCGGTACATCGTCAGCCATCACAGTGGCCGGATTGCCGATGTTGAAGTCCAACCTACGCGAGATCCGTCGCCAGGTGGGATTCCTGTTTCAAGATCCAGACGATCAATTGTTCTGCCCAACCGTCCGCGAAGACGTCGCCTTCGGCCCCTTGAACCTGGGTCTGCCCCGCGCCGAGGTCGAACGCCGGATCACCGAGTGCCTGACAGCCGTCGGCCTGGAAGAGGTCGCCCAGCGCGGCACGATGCACTTGAGCTTCGGCGAACGCAAACGAGTCTGCCTGGCGGGAGTCCTCGCCTGCCAGCCCTCATTGCTGGTGCTCGATGAACCGACCAGCAATCTCGACCTGCGTGCTCGCCGGCGATTCATCAGTATTCTCAAGGAATGCCCAGCCGCACAACTCATCGCCAGCCACGACCTGGAATTGATCCTGGATCTTTGCTCGCGGGTCATCGTCCTCAACCACGGCCGAATCCAGGCCGACGGACCACCGGCAAAAATCCTGTCACAGTCCACGTTCCTCGAACAACACGGCTTGGAAGTCCCGCTAAGCCTGAAGTATGGGCAACGATAGTCGGTGATCGCTCCGCGATCGCAACGCGGGCGCAAGGTGGATCCTCAAATACCTTCGAATCTCAGTCGTAGAATGTCGCTGGTCGCTCTGCAATCAAACGCTTAAACCCCGGGCGTCCGGATTACGAATAGATATTCTCGGTAATACCAGCTCGATACTGCGCTCGCGTATCGATCGCGGAGCGATCAACGACTATCAGACCCCTTGCCCGCCTCGTTATAGTATCTCATGGCTGGGCGCCCGCAGCAGCACTTCGATTCCAACTGAGACCCGTTCATGTGGCGTTTCGCCTTACGCAATCTCTGGACCCGCCCGATGCGGTCGCTGTTGTCCCTCCTGGGACTGACGGTGGCGATTGTCGGCATGGTGGGCCTCTTCTCGGTCGCGCAAGGGATCGACCAGATGGTCCACAAGACCTTCAAAGCCATCCCCGGCCTGGCAGTCCTGCAACCCGGTGCTCCCATCCCACTCTTCTCGCGCCTGCCGCGCAGTTGGGGCGATGAAATCGCCAAGATGGAAGGCGTCCACAAGGTCAACGCCGAGATCTGGTCGCGGGCTCATATCATTGAAGGCCTGCCCGTCTTCAGTCCCCCGCGATTTCTGTTTGGGACTGACATCCCCAGCCGCCTGGAGATGAACTTCGCCGTGTACCGCGAGCACATGATCAAAGGCCGGTTCCTTGAACTGGGAGACATCGGCACGTATCGCACGGTGATCAGCAAAGTCATCGCCGAAGAGTTCCACAAAGAGGTCGGCGACATTCTCTACGTCGACGGTCAAGATCTGGAAATCGTCGGCATCTATCACTGCGGTTCATTACTGCTCGATGTCGCGATCATTCTGGACATCGGCCAAGTCCGCCCGCTCGCCCGGATGGAAGGCCCGTTCGTCTCAGCCTTCTACATCGAGCCCGATGCGAATGTCGACCGCGAAGAGTTGAGTACGCGCATCGAAACCAAATTCCGCGGCCGGAATGCGCCGACAGCCGGTTCGCCGATGGCGGTTCTCTCCGCGCTGGATCAAGCCTCTTCGGGAGACGTCCTATCGGGTATTGGCCGCCTATTGACGAACATGTTGCCCCAGGCAAAACCCAAAGCCGACGATACCGAGGCCACCAAATCCGCAACACCGTCCGACGCACCAGACAAAGCCACCTCTAATAAAACGTCTCGGAAACGCAAGAAATCGGTCAATACACGCCGTCCGGAATCGGGGGTCGAGGTCCGCGGCTCAGAAGATTGGGCTCAAGAATTCCAACGCTTCAGTGCGGACCTGGATATTTTTCTCCTCGTGCTGACAAGCATTGGCATCACGATCGCCGTCCTCAGCATCATCAACACGATGTTGATGAGCGTTACCGAACGCTTCATCGAATTCGGGATCTTGAAAGCCAACGGCTGGACGAACCGCAATGTGCTGTTGTTGATCACCTTCGAGAGCGCCTTATTGGGACTTTCGGGTGGGCTACTCGGCGCGAGCCTGGGCTGGGTGGCCACCTTGGTGGTCAATGCGAACTGGCCCGATCGCATCAATTTGCACGCCAGCCCGCAACTGCTGATTTTCGCGGTCTTCTTCAGCACAGCACTCGGCATCCTGGGTGGGCTTTATCCCGCCATCTGGGCCTCCCGCATGATGCCCATGGACGCCATTCGTCGCGGATAATCCCAAGGTTGTTTCAACGGTCGCGAACTGCAACCTGCATCGCACGCATCGAATCACCACGGAAGCGACGCTGTAACCATCTCGCCAGGGGGTAGGCCAACTTCACCAGCCAGTAGCGAGGCCGCGAGACGGCCCGAATCTGATACCACACGCGGTCGTCCGCGTCTCGCTCGACCAGAAACAGCTCTTCGCCCATTTCAACGTGCCCAGGCAGTGTCGCATACGTGAAACCAAAACGTCGCAGGGGGTTGGTCTCATCAGTTACGGAAATGATCCGGCACGCGTTCAGCCACCAGAGTCTAAAGATCCGCGCCAGGACGGCCACGTCTTGATCAATCACCAATGCAGCTCCCGCTGGGAAAATCTCGGTCCAACCCGGCGGGAACATCCGCCACTCGCGCAGAGCCTGACAGGCTGCAAGGAATACGGCTTCACCACGTCCTAACAGCACACGCTCTTCGTCAACGTTGAAGCCAGCTACCGTTCCCGGCACAAACGTCAGTGACATCTGGCGTTGTTCGTTCAGGAACCCAGCGATCTGATCAACGGTTGGTTTCGTCAGAGTCCACATGACAATCGGCCCAATGAAATCTCGGAAGCCCTTTTGAGAACCGTCGGAAAGTCGTTAGATTAATCACTGACTCAGAAAATTGTCCCCGCGAAATACGGAATCTGATCTATGAGCTATTCGCACGTTGAACTCCGTAAGCATATCTCCCGGCTGCCGCGGTATCCGTTGTCGCACCTGCCGACACCCCTGGAGTTCGTCCCGCGGTTCTCGAAAGCGGTCGGGGGACCACGGATCTTCGTCAAGCGGGATGACTGTACCGGATTAGCCTGCGGAGGGAACAAAGCTCGACATAACGAGTTTCTGATCGGTGATGCGCTCCACAAAGAAGCCGACATCCTGGTCTGGGGTGCCGGCGTTCAAAGTAACAACTGCCGCCAAACCGCGGCCGCGTGCGCAAAGGCCGGCCTCGACTGCCATCTGGTCTTGGGACGAGGCGGTCCGGCGCGCGGTCCCGATATCGTCCAGGGCAACCTGTTGCTCGATCAGTTGGTGGGGGCTCAGGTCGACATCGTGGAAGAAATGATCGGCCCCGATCTCGATCGACGCATTGCCGAACAGGCAGCCCAGTATCGACAAGCCGGGCGGCGGCCCTACATGTGGGAAAACTCGGTCGTAAAACCTCTGGCTGCAATTAGTTACATACTGTGCTTGATTGAAGTTCTGGAACAAGCTGCCGAACAGGGAATCAGCCCGGCCGCCGTATATGTGTCATCGGCGGGTTCCACCGGTGCGGGGCTGGCGCTGGGGAAACAAGCCTTGGGATACACCGGTGAAGTCCGCAATATCGCCCCGATCGAATGGCCTTACGATACGCGAGCCGATCTGGCCGCCATCGGCAATCAAGCTGCAAGGCTGGTCGGCATCGACACGCGTTTGGAGCCGTCCGATATCGACATCACCTTCGATCACATCCCGCCTGGATACGGCAAGGTTTCTGAGGGCTGTCTGGAGGCCATTTCGTTAATGGCGAGGACGGAAGGCATTTTGCTCGACCCAACCTATACGGGCAAAGCCGTCGCCGGTTTGATTCACGACATCCGAGCCGGGAAGATCGATCGTGACGCCAGCGTTGTTTTCATTCACACGGGCGGCACCCCCGCACTGTTCGCCTACGCCGATGTTCTGGCCCAGGGAATTCCCATGCGGAAACTGGTCTAGACCCTCTTTCGTGAAGTTGGGAAGATTCCGCGCCCACTTCTACGTCCCTTATTTGATGACTCAGGTGTCACATGTATGCGACGCCAATGCGTTCCACATGCGGGCTCAATGCTCTTCTTGTTCTAGGTTGCTTGCTCTTGGCGTCTTGCGAGACACTCAAAGCTCCCGGCAGCACTGCGGACTGGTTTGCCCGCAACAGCAACAAAGGCCACGAGCGCGAAGTTCAATCCTATCGGACTCAATGGCAGACTCGCCGCGACCGAGCTGCGATTCGCTGGCTGCTGGCCAGTCAAATCCATAACGGCTTGAGTCCCGATGAAGTCGGCCTGCGACTCGGTGAAGTGGGAACTCGTGAGCAGAATACTCGGGAATTCAAAAAAGAAGGCGATGGCTTCCGCGTCGACGATGAATTCTATCGCTTTGGTCCCGACCGCCAGGGTGAGGTCTATTACCTCGGATTCCGCGAAGGCCGGCTGGTCAATTTTGACGCCCAAGTCTTCGCCGACAAAAACAAGTCCTGACGGGCACTCAACTTTCGGTCCCTACTGTCCTTTCGGTTCCTTCCCTATATGAGGGCGAAAGTGTTGCGGTTTGCGGTCCGGCCCTCAAAGGCGAACTTGTGTCGCATCTTCTGAGTCTCTATCCTCTTAGGCTCTGCAGGTTGTAGGTCATCCGGGCGGGTCCGCAGACTGGCAAGCCGTCAGTCCGGTCTCCCGTATTATCACCGCAACCTCATGCTCTGTCAGCGTTTTCATTCAAAGGAACGTCACCTTGTTGCGGACTCATACGTGCGGCGAATTACGGCTGGAACATCAGGCTCAGGTGGTGACACTTTGCGGTTGGGTGAATTCGGCTCGAGACCATGGCGGCTTGGTGTTCATTGACGTGCGCGACCGTTACGGACTGACGCAGGTCGTTTTCGATCCCGACAACGGCGCCGAAATGCTGACTGTCGCCCGTTCGTTGCGCAACGAAGACGTGATCCAGATCACCGGCAAGATCGTTCCGCGCGGCGAAAAGCTGGTGAATCCGAAGCTTCTTACGGGCCAGATCGAACTGGTCGTCGCCGAGTTGACGATCCTCAACAAATCCAAGACGCCACCGTTCTTGCCCGGCTCAACGGAAATTGCCAACGAGGAATTCCGACTGAAGCACCGGTTCCTCGATTTGCGCCGTCCGCAATTGCAGGAAGCGATTATCTTCCGCCATAAGTTGTCGAAGGCCGTCCGCGACTACTTCGATCAGAAGGGTTTTCTGGACATCGAAACCCCGATGCTCGGCCGCAGTACGCCGGAAGGGGCCCGCGATTATCTCGTCCCCAGCCGTGTGCATGAGGGTTGCTTTTATGCCTTGCCCCAATCACCGCAGATCTACAAGCAGATGCTGATGGTGGCCGGTTTCGACCGTTACATGCAGATCGCCCGCTGCTTCCGCGACGAAGACCTGCGAGCCGACCGGCAACCCGAATTCACCCAGATCGACGTCGAAATGGCGTTCGTCACGATGGAAGACATCCTGACGATGATCGACGGCCTGGTCGCCTATGTGATGAAAGAAGTGCGCGGAGTCGATCATCCCATCCCCTTGCCGCGCATGAGCTATCGCGAGGCTGCCGAGAAATACGGTTCAGACAAGCCCGATCTGCGGTTCGGGGTGGAACTCCATTGCCTCGGAACAATCGCCACCCGCTGCGGTTTCAGCGTCTTCCAGAACACGATGCAAAGCGGCGGCCGAGTCCGCGGAATCTGCGTTCCGGGTGGTGCCGCGAAATACAGCCGCAAGCTGATCGATGAGCTGACGGAGTTTGTCAAAACTTACGGTGCACAGGGACTGGCCTTCTTCCGCGTGACGGAAACGGGGCTCGATTCGCCCATCGCCAAGTTCTTCGTCGCTGAAGATCAGCAGGCCATCATTGCGGAGTTCGGTGCGAAGGCCGGAGACATCATTTTCTGCGTCGCCGACAAGTACAAGGTGACGTCCGCGGCATTGGCCGCCTTGCGCAATCGCATCGGCAAGGAAATGCAGTTGTACGATCCGCGCACGATGCACTTCTCGTGGCTGCTCGACTTCCCGCTGTTCAACTGGAACGAAGAAGACAAGCGCTGGGACGCCGAACATCACCCGTTCTGCGACCCGGTCCCTGAGGACGTCCCGTTCTTCGACACCGATCCGGGTCAGATCCGGGCTCAGTCCTACGACATGGTCATCAACGGCTACGAAGCAGCCAGCGGTAGTGTCCGTATCCACGATTCGGTCGTCCAGCAGAAGGTGTTCGATTTGCTCGGTATCAAGGCCGAAGAAGCCGAAGAGCGTTTCGGATTCCTGCTGGATGCCCTCCGTTACGGAGCCCCCCCGCACGCCGGCGTGGCCCTGGGTCTCGACCGCTGGGTGATGTTGCTCCTCGGCAACGACAACATCCGCGACGTGATCGCGTTCCCTAAAACGCAAAAGGCGGCCGACATGCTGACGGGTGCCCCGTCGACGGTCGATGACCGACAACTGCGTGATCTGCACTTGAAGATCAACGCACCCAAGCCGTAATCCGTAGCCGCGGTCGCCAAGACCGTGGGCAATTCGACGTCAATCCCACGCTCTGGCGAGCGTGGCTACGTCACTCTATCAGTCCAACGGTCATCGATCCGCTGCAGCGCTTCAGCAGCGCCCAGCGGAATTCCGATTCCGTTCGTTGCGGTCTGATAGTCTCGCGGATTGATCCGAATGACCAAATCGGCCATGCTTTCGCACGCATTCCGTACCGTGGGAATGGCCAATCCCGCTCCACATTCGACAGCCACGATCTGCCCCGACCTCGCCGCGAGCAACCACTCCGTCAGTCGCTCAGCCTGTTCTTCGGTCGCCTCTGAAATCCAGTCGGCATCGCCAAACATCAGAATATTGGGCCGAGCCAGCCCGCCACATCGCGGACAGGCTGGCAATTTCGAAGAGGTTCGGACCGTCTCCATATCAACTTCCATCCGCATCTCACCCGCTGGCCAGACGTCGGACGAACACCCACTCACACACTGCATCCGATGAATCGAACCGTGGCATTCCAATAGCTGAGCAGGATCAAATCCCGCCTTTTCGAACTGCCCATCGACATTGCTGGTGAACACAAACGCCCCCAGCCGCATTCTCGGCCCCCAGCGTTTCAGGATCTCAAATCCCGCGTGCGGAATGGCATCGCGATAGAGGTTCATGCGATGTCCAAAGAACCCCCAGGCCAATTTCGGGTCACGCAGAAACCACGCTGGATTCGACATCTCCGCGAAGATTCTCCCACGAAATGGCGGATAGGCCTTCCAGAAACCTTCGTTGCCACGAAAGTCCGGCAGTCCGGAATCGACACCCATTCCTGCGCCCGCGCCGATCAGCAAGGCGTCAGCCTGTTGCAGCGCAACAGCGGCTTGCTGGATCCGCTCTTCGATTTCAGTTGGGGAAAGTGGCATGATGATTGATATCAGACTGTTACGAAGAATCCGGGGGCTTACGCCGCCCGGCTCACCTAGTCTTTGATGGGATGTTAACTCGCCTAATTCATTACGGTTAGATCAGAGTGCTGCGCATCCACCCGTCTGAGTTGGACGCCGCTCGACCCGGCCCTCTACAATGACTTCGGGAATGCGTTTATGAGTCACGTTTACTGTTCGGAGTCCAGGGTGTCGATTTCGAGATTGTTGGTTAACACGCGGCGCATGCTGGAGATGATCCGGTTCAGCCATACCGTGTTCGCGCTGCCGTTTGCTTTGTTGGCGGCGTGCCTGGCCTGGAAGCAAGTCCCGTTTCAAATCACACATCTTGTGGGCATCGTACTCGCGATGGTGTTCGCTCGGTCGACTGCGATGGCGTTTAACCGACTTGTGGATCGTCGGATTGATGCTGGGAATCCCCGGACCGCGTTACGGCATCTTCCGGCAGGAACCCTCAGCGTGCCGGCGGTGACTGCCTTTACGATTGTTTGTTGCGTCGGATTCGTGCTGACGACGCTGCTGTTCCTGCCCAACTGGCTGCCGCTGGTTTTGTCTGTTCCAGTGCTCCTGATTTTGTGCGGGTACTCTTACGCCAAACGCTTTACGATGTGGTGCCACTACTGGCTGGCGGCCGCGCTGATGTTGTCGCCAATCGCCGTCTGGATCGCCCTCTGCGGGACTGTCACCTTAACTCCCATCCTGCTCGCGGGGGTCATTTTTTTCTGGGTCGGCGGCTTCGACATCATCTACGCCTGTCAAGACACGGACTTCGACCGTCAGAGTCGCCTGCATAGCATTCCTGCTAGGCTCGGTGTTCCAGGGGCTCTTCGGCTAGCGGCGATCAGTCACTTGGTCATGCTTGGCTGCTTGACCGGGCTGTGGTATCAGGCTCATCTGGGTATCATATTCGGCGTCGGAGTCGTCGCCGTTGCCATCTTGCTTGTTTACGAACACTCGCTGGTTCGGCCCAACGATCTGGCTCGCGTGAACCTGGCATTCTTTCATGTGAATGCCGTGATCAGCGTGGGCTTGTTGGTACTCGGCATGGCCGATTTGTGGCTTTAGGGATTGGCTCACCGACCGCGAATATTGTTTTTAGAGGTGCTCACGTGGACTATCAAACGCAACTCAAATTGATCACCGAGAAGGTACATGCCGGCGAACGAATTTCGTACGACGAAGGCGTGTTCCTGGCCGAGAAGGTCGACGTCCTGACGCTCGGCGGACTGGCCAATACGGTACGTGAACGGAAGAACGGCAACTTCGCGTACTACAACACCAACATTCATCTGAACCCGACGAATGTCTGCGTGTATCGGTGCGTCTTCTGTGCCTTCCGTTCGGACTTGCGAACCCCCAAGGCATATACTTTCGAAGACGATCAAATCCGCGAGCGGGTGGCCGAAGCCAAGGCCAACGGAGCAACCGAAATCCACGTGGTCGGCGGGCTGCACCATCAGAAGGACTTCGACTGGTACGTCAACATCGTACGGGTGATTCACGAGGCGTGGCCTGACATCCATATCAAGGCGTGGACCGGGGTCGAAATCAACTGGTTCAGCTTCCTGACCAAGAAGCCGACCCGCTGGGTACTCGAACAAATGAAGGCCGCCGGACTGGGAAGTCTGCCGGGCGGCGGGGCCGAGATCTTCCACCCGGACGTCCGCGACAAGATCTGCGAGCACAAAGCCGACTCCAGCGAATGGCTGCGAATTCATCGTGAGGCCCATGAACTCGGCCTGCGCAGTAATGCGACCATGCTCTACGGACACATTGAAGAGCCGCACCACCGAGTACATCATCTGTGTCAGTTGCGCGAACTGCAGGATGAAACCAAGGGCTTTCAGACGTTTATTCCGCTCGCGTTTCATCCCGAAAATACCGGCCTCGATCACATCCAGAAGCCGAGCGGGCAGACCGATCTCGCGGTGATGGCGTTGTCGCGGATCATGCTCGACAACTTCGACCACATCAAAGCCTATTGGATCATGCTGGGTGAGAAGATTGCACAAGTTGCGTTGAGTTTCGGGGCTGACGATCTCGACGGAACCGTGGTTCATGAGATTATCTATCACGATGCCGGTGCGACGACTCCCGAAGGCTTGTCAGTGGAGCAGATTCATCGCATGATCAAGGAGGCGGGGCGCGTTCCGGTCGAACGTGACACGCTTTATCGACGAGTCATCCGCGACGGCCGGGACTGGTCGATCGGGGAACCAATTCTCGTTGGGAAATGCTAACTACGATGGCAACAGATCAACTCGATTGGCATTCACGAGTCCGCGACACAGGCCCCGGCTGGGGACGATATCTGTTTGGGCCACTGTCTGCAGTCTTGACGTTCTATATGGTCGCCTTGTCGCTGATTTGCATGGACGAGTTTTTCCTGAATCACCGCTTGATTCTGGAACCGATGCGAACCTACACGCCCGATTTGGTAGACCCGTTTTGCAGTGCCTGCATGGCGGTTTACTGGCCGCTGACCCAGATCATGCACGCGTTGCAGATTCAAAGATAGTCGTTGATCGCTCCGCGATCGAAACGCGGGCGCAGATTCGGCTCTGAAAAAGTTCCAGTTGATCCGTAGTGCAGGGTCGCTACTGCGAAGACGTTATGATCGCGGAGCGATCAACGACTATCCTTGACTGTCTTCAATAACGCCGCAGCTTCGGTCGCGTCGGGATGTGCTTTCAACAGCGCTTCCAACCGCTCCCTTGCCATCGCGGTCTTGTTGTTAGCAATCAACAGCTTGGCCAAAGTGATTGGCGTTTCCTGGTCCTCGGCGTCCAATTCGATGACTGCCGAATACTCATCAGTTGCCTTGTCAACTTGCTTCAGTTCCGCGTAGGCCTGCGCGAGAACACGATGAACGTCAGGGTCCATCACATCGATGTGCAAGGCCAGGCGGCCGTAGCGGATGGCCTCAGTGTATTCCTTGCGGTCCAGCATCAAAGTGGCCAGTTTCTTGCGAGGTCCCGCGGCTTCGTAATCCAGATCTACGAGCTTCTTCAACACGCCTTCGAGTTTGTCCTTGGCTCCACTCTTGCCGTAAGCCAGGCCTAATCCCTGTAGCCACGTTTTGTTGTTCGGGTCGAGTTTCACCGCGAGTTCGTACAGCGACGCAGCCTCATCGTACGCCTCTTGGTCGAGTTTCAACTTCGCTAATAAACGCAGGACGATCGGGTTCGGTTTGGCTCGATCGAGAGCCGGTTCCAATATGGCCATCGCTCCCTTCGTATCCTCAGCACGCATCGCCAGCACGGCCATTGTGGCTGCTGCGAGTGGCTCCGTGGGAGATTTTTCCAAGGTGGCTTCGGCGACCTGTCGTGCCTCTTTTGTTTGACGTTGAGTCACCAATGCGAAGGCCAGCTTGCCCGCAGCCTGGGCGTCTGCCGGGGCCGCTTCTACCTTCTGTCGCAATTCTTTGATCGATGCTTGCGGTTCGGTATCGAGCGTCTGCAGCTTGCTGGTCAGGTCTTTCACATAGGCGACGTAGCCCTTCTCGAATTCGGCCTGACTTTGACCGCAGACCTTTTCAATCGCCTTTGCTGTTGGCAACCCTTCACGATAGGCATTCAACAGCTTTTGTAGCGAATCGGGACCATGCTTCTCGATGAGATAGCTGGCATAGAGATGGCTCTGGCAATAGGCCATCTGCCAGTCGAGCGGCGTCTTGGGTCGTTGGAACCCCAGGTTGATATTATCGAGCGTCATCAGTTCCCCCTTGGGAACCCGTTCGAGCAACAGCTTCGTCCAGACATCGGGACGGGGCGTTTCTTCGCTAAGCACCGCGAGGGCCTCAGTGAACCAGTGGGGGCAATTGAACTGCGTTTGCTGCAAGGTCACGATGTGGACAAACTCGTGCTTCACGACCTTCGCCCAGTTGAAACCCTTCTCATTCGCTGTAGGCGAGGCCAACGCCACGATCCAACCGGTCGAGGCACCGATCGTCTGAATCCACGGCAGGCCGGTCATCCGGGCACTGAACCACTGATGGGCCGACAAGCCCTTCGCTTTGTTGAAGATCTCAAACTGCGTACGTGTCGGAGGTTCGTAACCGAACTGCTGTGTCAGTTGCGGATAGATCTCTTCGAGGTATTCCGACAGATATTTGCCGAGCAACTTGTCGGCTTGGGAGTCGACCCGCACGACAAAATGGTCGGTGCTGATCGTGGTGTAGTCATCCAGCAGCTTGATGACCTTCCGCATGTTGGCCACACGAACATGGAAAGGGTCGGCATCGAATGCCTTGTCGAGAATCTTACGGGCTTCGTCGGTCTTGCCGATCCGCATGTAAAGCAACCCGAGAGCAGTCTTGGGTTCCGCATAGAGTGGCATGGCGGCCATGGCGGCACGGTAGAATTTCTCCGAAAGCCCGAACCGCAGGCGGCTTTGCAAATCGTCACCGAGCACCTGCAGTCCGTAGCCGGGATGTGGATTTTTCTTTGCCAGATCGATCAACGTCTGCGAAAACCGGCTGGGCTTGGGTAACTGAATCTGGCTAACGTTGTCGAGATGCGTCAGCACTTCGGTCAGCTCCGCATCAGGCGGAACTCCATCGATCATCAAATAGACCGACGCCATCCGGGCGATCGTCCGTTGCTCGTGCGGATTGGCCTTCAAGGATTTTTCCAATGCGGCCATGGCCCGCGCTGCATCACCGTCGCGCAGCGCCAGATCCGCCTGCAAGTTCAACGCAGCGACATGCTGTGGATTCACCCCGAGTGCGCGTTCGGCAAAGCTCGTGGCTTCTGTCAGGTCGAGTTTCTGAAAGGCCGCTTCACCCAGCGTGGCGAGCACATCGGGAGCCCGCGGATTAATCTTCAAGGCCTGCTGCAACTCGGGCAGAGCATCTTCGCGATTGTATTTTTCCAGAAGCAGGGTGCCGGAGAGCCAGTAAGCCTGCCAGCAATTGGGGTCGTCCTTCAATGCATCGGGGCAGAGGGTATTGACGACAAACTTAAACACCTGCGAAACGCTGTGCCATCTCGCGTACTGAGCCGATCCGCGGCCGACCACCAGCAGATCCGCGGCGGTCGTGGGTTGAGCTCGATTGTAATAACGGACGCACCAGCGATATTCCTCGTCAGCTTCTTTCAGCTTGCCCAGTTCCGTCAAACAATCGCCGCGAACCAGCTTGGCCAACAGCCATTCCGGCTCGATCTTGAGAGCCTCGTCGACCCGCTTCAGTCCGGCCGCATAGTCACCTTGGACAAAATCCAGCTCAGCCAACTTTGTCAGCAGAGCAGGGCTCGTGGTCTGCTGCGCGATGGCCTTAGACAGGACTTCGCGGGCCTCCGTAAGGTGTCCTTCAAACGCCTGGGCTTCAGCAATCCCGATGGCGGCGGTGACAGGTTCAATCTTCGCTTTGGCGAGTTCTTCATAGACCTCGATGGCCTCGGCAGTTCGTCCGCGCTGTAAGTGTTCGCGAGCTGTTTTTAACCGTGGATCGGGTTCGGCGCAGCACAGCGGCGACCAAGACACGCACAATTCGGTAAATATCGCGAGCACCAGCAAAGACCGAAACATGAGATGCTTCCAGCGCTTCAATAGGATGTGAAATCATCGGATGGCGAAGACACGACTGATTATATCCAGCTTTCCGTGCCGGGTAAGACTGGCGGGGTGTGAGACGCGAGATTCCGTGGTCAACGCTAGACTAGCTGCTTGGCATCGATCGAAGAATCCGGGAGCTTACGCCGCCCAGTTCGCCGGAATTAAGTTTTTTGTCGACTCGAATTGTCTGGCCGGGGTCGCTGGCATCTCGTTCCCAGTTCGATGAGACTGGGCGAACCTTCATCGCGAATGTCGGGAACCCACATGCCAACGCTGGCAGCGTCGGCCATGGAACGATTCTTTGAACCCACTGGCATCAACTCCCACCGCTGATCTGCTCCGCACGCATCGCCATGATGGGTGGTCGCGGTGCGGACTGGCCGCGATCGCGTGGGGATTGGTCGTGGTCAAATCCTATGCATCGGATGGGATCATCGGAGGTTTTTGCGAACGCACGGTGCCTATGGCATTGCTCGCGCTCACCGTTTTGACGACCGCGGGATGCGGTGGACGCATCATTGGCCGACTGCGGCAGGATCATCGTCGGCCACTGGAATTCCTGTGCCTGTCGTCCGCGATTGGCTGGGCGGCGCTCAGCCTGCCGCTCTGTTGGCTGGCCGCAGCCGGCTTGTTTGAACCGGGAATCTTCGGCCCGCTGGCCTGCTTGTGTTCGTTGACGTTTGGATTCGGTTTGGATGGCGGACTGTCCGGGTGGGATGTCGTGAATCGCGTGGGTTGGTCGCGCTGGATCCAAGTGTATCGACGCGACCGCTGGACTTGGTCCGCATTCGTGATCACGAGTCTGCTGATCGGCGTGACGTTGCTCTGGTCGCTGGGACCGGTCTGGGACTATGACTCGGAAATGTACCACCTGCCGAATGCTGTCCGGTTACTCGAACAGCATCAATTGGTGGTCGACCGCAACGAACCGCTCAGCAATCTGCCCGGTCAGGCCTATCTGTGGTATGCATTGGGACTGGCCGCCGGTGCCGAAGCCTTTCCTGCTCTTCTGGTCTGCTGGGCAACAGTGCTCACTTCGCTGCTGGCGGCTACCATTGCCAGTCGCTGGTTGGGAGTACGTGTGGGGCTCTGGACGGTGCCGGTCTATTGGTCGGGTATGATCGTCCATGCGGTGGCCTCGACGGCGCGCGTGGAACCGCTCTACAGCCTGATGTTTCTCACGAGCGTGGCCTTATTGTTGGAAGCCACACAGCGGAAGGAATTGCCGTGGGGGGTCCTCGCGTGTTGCGGTTTGTGCCTGGGAACTGCAGGAACCATCAAGTACCAGGGATTTTACGGCTGGCCGCTGATTGGTTGCTGGTGGGTCTGGCTGTGGTGTCGACACCGAGAATGGAGAACCCTCGACACCATCGCTCGCGTAACAGTGATGTTTCTGATTGGCTTTGCCGTCCTGGCACCGTGGTGGATCAAGAATTACACCGCCTTCCGCAATCCGATCTACCCGATGTTCAACCGGGCTCAGTTGGATCCTGATAGCTTGCGTAACGCGAATCCACATGGTCCACATCGACCTCATCCGTGGAATTATTTGATTGTGGATACCTGCGAGTTGTTCGTCAGGCCCAACACCTTCAGCGGCCCACCGAACCAGTTTCCGCACTACCCATTTTTGCTGTTACCTTTGCTCGCAGTCGTAGGTGTCGGTGTCGGAAGACGTCCCGCCGACGCGGCCAGCGTCCGTACCTTCGCTTGCCTAGCGGGAAGTTACTACATCCTGTCCCTGACTCTGACACACGAGTTGCGGCACATGTTCGGGATGTTCTCGCTGGCCAGCATTCTCGTGGCCTACGTCGTCGTTGAGTTCGGTCTGCGCTGGAGGTTGACAGTCTTATTGCCAGGGCTCGTCATCGCGGCCGTGGCTTTCGTGCTGATATTCCCGGGACGTCTGTTTCGTCTGCCGGGAGTCATCAAGTATGCCAGTGGAGTCATCAGCGAAAAGACGCTCCGCGAGCAACTCGTCCCGCCGAATTTCTCCAGGGTCTGTGAATGGGCGAACGCGAATACCTCCCCGGAGGCAGTCATTCTGATGTGCTGGGAGGCTCGCACTTACCGGTTGCATCGCAAGTCGATCACTGATCCCGGTTGGGCTACTTGGAAGACGCTCTTTCGGAACCGATCGACTCCGGAAGAAATCCGGGCCTACTTGAAGAAGGAACGAGTCGATTACGTGCTTGTGAATGCGGGCTCACTGGAGTTCAATGTCACCCAGTCGAAGCTGATTCCGGAAAGAGTCCGAGACGAATTTCGCAAACAGCGTGAGTTGCTTGTTCCGGCAGTTTTGGAACCGGTCTTTGAGGTGCCGAAGGGGGCGACCAAAGCGGTTTCGCTGTATCGAGTCAAAGATAGTCGTTGATCGCTCCGCGATCGAAACGCGGGCGCAGTATCGGGTCCCGAACAAGATCCAGCTTGACCCGTATATCAGAGCCCCGAAAAGGTCTGTATCAAAACAGGAATCCGTTGACGTCAAGCCGTGCGGGCTGAAGTGCCTTGCTCAACCTCACCAGTACGGCTCAATTCGAATATTGATCAGCGGTGAAGGTGCGCTCGCGTTTCGATCGCGGAGCGATCAACGACTATCACGCCGCCTCTGCCTCAACCTCGGCTTCGTACTCGGCTGCTGTTCCGCCGCGTTGGGCTTGTTTTCCGAGGGAGCTCAACTGGTATCGCATGCCGTCACCGCGGCCGACGAGTTCGAAATCCAACATACCCAACGCAATCAGGCGACCATGGAATTTGGATAGTTGATCGTCGTCGAGATTGGCGAGTTCGAAAATGCGATCGACCCAGCCATCGGGCGACGTCATCTGCCGGACATGATATGCGGTCAACAAGAGCCGCCATTCCGGGTTGCGTTCGAGTTGTGCCAAGGCATGTGATTGCATACCGAGGTTATCGACCCGGCCTCGACGCCGCCGAAGGGGAGGTATTCCTGCATGGCATGACTGCCATTCTCGGCACGCGCGGCAGGTCAGGCATCGTTGTCACAACCGCTACTGTGTGAATTTTGCGCCTCGTGGGCCGGGTCTCCACGCCTCGTCCGATTTCCGTAACGATCGAATTGTCAAAGATCAAACCTTTGCGAACTTCACGCAGCCCGCGATTCGCGTTTATCGACCATTTTCTCGATGTTTTTAGGGCCCTTTCACTGACCAGAAACCTGGCGCTCCGCGAAGTTCGCGAGGCTCAAACTCTTGCCATGTCGATCGCTACGGAAACCGGACGGGTCTGGAGACCCATCCCACGGATCGCTCACGAATCGCTCTAGTCTCAAATTGGCACCCCTGTTAAACTGCGTACAATCGGCAATCTCGTCAGAACCAGTCCGCACAGCATAATCCGTATTTTGGTCGGACGAATCTCTGTGTGCGTCTTCCGCATCGGCCTCGAAGTAAGTCAACGTGAAACTCGCCTATCTCGATTGTTCCAGCGGTATCAGCGGCGACATGACCCTCGCCGCCCTGATTGATTCCGGGATCGATCCCGCTGCGATTCAGCACGGGATCGCCTCGTTGGGGCTGGCCGGAGTCCGACTGAATGTGACCGAGACCATCCGGTGCGGATTTCGAGCGACGTACATCAAAGTCGAACATCCGCCCCAGCACGCTCATCGCAATTTCCAGGACATCCTGCAGATCATCGAACGTGGGTCGGAGTTGTCGCCGCGACAGAAGCAACGAGCCGTCGAGATCTTCACGGCAATCGGCCGGGCTGAGGCTCGGGTGCATGGTATCAATCTCGATCAGATCCACTTTCACGAGGTCGGAGCGATCGACTCTATAGTCGATATCGTCGGTGCCGCAATTGCCTGGGACTTGCTGGGTGCCGATCTGGTCATGTCCAGCCCCATTCCGCCGGGACGCGGCTATGTTCATATCGCTCATGGGATCTGTCCGATCCCGACTCCTGGGACGGCTGAATTGCTGAAAGGTCTGCCGCTCGCCGATGTCCCCTTGGATGCGGAACTGACGACCCCCACCGGCGCGGCCATCGTCCAGAGCTTTGTAGATCGTTTTGGACCGCTGCCGCCGATGACCATTCGCCAGATCGGTTATGGGGCCGGCACCAAGGATTTTCCCGAGCGGGCCAACATCCTGCGGCTGTTTGTCGGGGAGCTGACGGAATCGCCAGATGTCGACGAAGTGTTGCTCCTGGAAACGAACCTCGATGATGTCTCGGGGGAAATCCTGGGATATACCAAGCAAAAGCTGCAAACGGCCGGGGCGTTGGATGTCTTCGCAACCGCCATCCAAATGAAGAAGGACCGGCCCGGGACGCTGCTGAGCGTCTTGTGCCGACCGGCTGACGGGCCGCGGTTGGAGCAACTGTTGTTTGACGAAACCGGGACGTTTGGCATTCGCCAGTCTCGACTGCTGCGATCCAAGCGGCGGCGGCAAAGTCACTCGGTGGAAACGCCGTGGGGGTCCGTCATCGGCAAGCTGGGTTGGTTGTCGGGCGGCACGACGGTCTTCACTCCCGAGTTCGAAAGCTGTGCCGCAGTCGCTCAGCAACATGGAATCACCCTGCGAGACGTCTATCGTGCAGCGGAAACCGCCTGGTTGCTGGAATCTCAACGAGCGGCTCGGGCATCGTCTGCACCGATCGATACTTCCGGCCAGACCGGTTTGAGTCCCCATGATCACGATCATGATCACGACCACCATCACTAAAGACACACGCTAAAAGCCCAACAAATCCAGGGATTATTGATAATGATTATCGAAGTCGCATTTGGACTGGCGACGGTGACCGCCGTGGCGGTGCTCTTCTGGCAAGCCTGGTGGACATTGCCTCGATCTGCCGAGTTGGAACATGCGTTCGTAGATTCGGCCCCGGTGGTTCCCCGTTCTCCGCCGCGCGATGTTCTGGATGACTTTGTTCGCGAGTTGAATTTCAATGCGCTCACCGCGGAGGGCGCTGCGGAACATCGGCTCGAACTGCTCGAAGCGTTGCTCAGGGAGGCTGAGCATGAATCGGTGCGGTTAGAGATTCTGGTCGACAGACTGGGACAGCATTTGATCCGCGGATCGGCTGCCGCGTAAGGATAGCCTGACTCTCCAGAGCCGAACTACACCACTGAAATCAGCGGATCCGCGTCGGTCACCAAGGGCCAACTCGAACCATCCGCCAACGTCAATTCGGATTTCGGGTCGATCCCCATGGCCGCGTAAATCGTGGCCACCAATTCGGCGGGATGAATTGGTCGGTCAATCGGTTCCGCACCGTGAGGATCGGTGGCTCCCAAGACTTGTCCGCCTGGAAAACCACAGCCTGCGAGCAACGCAGACCAAGCTCCGGTCCAGTGGTCGCGGCCCCCTTGACGGTTTAACTTCGGGGTGCGGCCAAACTCGCCGACGGCGACGACCAGCGTGGAATTCAATAAGCCGCGCTGATGCAGATCCTCCAGCAACGCCGAGAGCCCCATATCGAACTGCGGACAGACAGTGTCTCGATAGTCCTGCAGCCGAGTCGGTGAATCGGGGCCGCCGGCATGGCAGTCCCAAGTCACACGGTTCACCAGGCTATCGAACATGTTGATCGTGACGAAGGGGACTCCTTGTTCGATCAACCGACGAGCTGCGAGGCAGTTGCGGCCAAATTCGCTGGGACCATACTTCAAACGCACGGCGGCAGATTCCGCGGCCAGATTTTGCACGGATTGCCAGGCGGGAGTTTTTTCCAGCGTTCCGCTCAACTCCCCGGGTGAATCAGCATCACCGAGACGACAGGCATGGGCCTCCCATTCCGCTCCCAATACACCCGCCGACTGTCCGCGATCCGCGCGGATTCCAGTCTGTTGCAGCGGGCCCGGTAGCATCACAAATGGGGCCAGTTCGCCGGCATATTTGGCTTGACTGGCCACCACCGAACCGATCGTCGGGGGCACACAACGGCGTTTCGCCAGACGACCCGTTTGAATCAACTGGAGGCCGGTTTCATGCAGCGCTGCAGAGTCGTGTGTCAACGAGCGGAGCACAGAAAAAAGTTCCGCCCGCTGAGACAATTGCGGCAGTGTTTCGCTCAGCCACAGACCGGGTACGGTTGTGGGGATCGGCAGGAACGGACCGCGAATGTTCGAGGGTGCATCCGGCTTGGGATCGAAGGTTTCCAGATGGCTGGGGCCACCCGTCAACACGATAAAAATGCAGCTGCGTCGAGCGGGTTTCGCCAGACCAGCCGCGACCGCTTCGGCACGTGACAATCCCCACACTCCCAAGCCCCCGGCACTGCCATAGCGCAGGAATTCACGCCGAGAGACTGAACTCGACCTGGAAAGCTGAGGCTGACCGGATGGGGCTGTCATGATGGATTCAAATATCAGACGTTAATCAAAGGGGCGTTTCGAAATCGTAGTCCGCTGGCCAACGATATTACATCGACCAGATCCCCGCGGGTTAGTGGGCCACCTCCGAGGGACCGGCAGACTCGACCAGAATCGGTCGTGAACGGATCCCGAAGCACCTCTTGCGCTACCGGCATATTCTACCAGAAGAAGCGGTGGGATGCTCATAGAAACTAGTTAGATCTGAACTTATTGGCGACCAGGTGAGCCGGGTGCCGTAAGGCCCCGGACTCTTCCGTAGGATAGGCATCCTGCCTGTCATTTGTCACCTCAAGTGACAAACCCGTAGTCCATTCATCGTGCGATTCCCGCTTTGATTTCCACAGTCTCTTGGTTCATTGCTTTGTCGCTTCGCGATTGACAGGCAGGATGCCTATCCTACGGGATGAATGTTTGCGCAAGCTTGGTTGAACTTGCCGTCAGAATTCAAATTGCTGCCGGTAACTTCGGCTCACACCGTGGAATCGTTCAAGTTCCCATGGCTATTATACGTGGCATGTACCCGCTCGCGATCCACTCATCGGAAACCATTTGCCTTGAGCACCAGCGGCCTGAAGACCGCCCCAGCTCACGCGGGTTGGTCTGCGCCGAGTGCCACGCTCGATTGATCGCGGCTCCGCCGCAGGGTGCCATCTGCAGTTATTGGGAAAGTCAGCCTGCCGCTTACACTTTAGATGGGGAACCATGCTGGGTTTATTCCTTGGTCTGGAGTGATTTCCGCATTCGTTCTTTGCATTTGAGCGGGCAACAGGGGTTGCCGTATCGTGAGACGGGTCTCCTGACCTATCAGTCCGACGCGACCGACGCTAGGAAATCTTCCCAGATTACCGAGTCTCTCGCCGATTGATATCTCTTCGGCAACAACTGCCGGACTTCGCACGACTTCGAATAATTCCTCCGAAAAGGGAAACAATTTCCAATTGAGAGGGCTTGACCCTTTTTAGCGAAATCAGATATTACCCCGCTCGTATCACGTCCTACATTCGGGTCAGTTTGAACTGGCCTCGAACCTGTCTGCCAAGGTGCCACACTTCATCGGCACCGCCAATCAACGATCACACAACCTACCAAGACACTATCGCGAGTCGAGCTGACCGCGCGTTCGGACTTCCCATGACGTCCGTTCGACCGCGGCGGCTTGACGCCATCTGACTGGGTGGACACCAGCCTGATGGGTGAATCCCGTTTCCACATGTGAACCATTTGAATCAGCCGGGACCTGGCTGGCATGGTGATGAACCTTGCCCTTCGGGTTTCGGCAATTCGAGCTGTTCCCAGCGCGGAAACACCCCGTCTACTTTTACGACATTCAGTCAAATTCTGGTCCTGAAGGAGGAAGCTACGTTGCGCAAGGTCATATTAGCACTCGCCCGCAGTAGCTTGGTCGCCGCGTTCTGCTGTTCGGTAAGTTTCGCACAGACGGCGGAGACCTCGCGAGCCGGTTCGGTCACCCGGTCAAACGGTGTTGATTCCCGACTCCCGCAGTCGCCGCGGGAACTGCTCAAGCGCGGAAAAGATTTATACCTTCAGGGGCACTACGCCAAGGCTCTCCAAGCCCTGGAACAAGTGAACTCTGATGCCGATCTGTCTGAGACAGACGCGGCACAACTCGAAACGCTTCTGGAGGCCACCCGTAAAAAGGTTGACAGCCTGCCAGGACGTCGCGGAGTCACCGCTCGGGCTCAATCGCCCGACCCGTTCGGAGCTCCCGCCGCTAACGATGCCACCTCGCTGATGGCGTCCTTGAAGAAGGAAGCTCGACGGTTGGCCGATGCGGCCCCCGCTGAGCGAAAAGCTGCCGCGGCGAAATGGATCTCCATCGCCCGGGACGCCTTCAATCAGGGTGACGTGGACGATGCCGAGCAAATCGCTCAGCTCGCCGCTCAAATCGAGGCTCCTTTCAAAGCCACCGAGGATTCTCCAGAGAAAGTTCTGGCGGATATCCAGGAAGGCCGGAAGCAGGACGCCGCCTGGAAGAACGATAAATCTTCGCCGCAAGCCAAGCGAAATCGCTCGAACTATCTGCTGCGGCGTGCCCAGCAGGCAGCTCAACAGGGTGATTCCGATTCGGCCCAGCGATTTCTGGCTGACGCCGAACAGATTCCGGTCGTACCCGGTGTGACCGATCTGAAGCCGGCCCAAGTCCGCCAGCAATTGGAAGGTCTCGGCGCAACCGCCGGCCGAACCAATCCCCGAACCATGCAAACGGCCAATCGTCCCACACGTAATAGTGGGATCGAACAGGTCGGTTTTGAAGAACCCGCTGCCCTGGCCAAGAACAGCAAGGATTCCCCGGAGTCGATGCGGGTCAAAGCAGACAAGGCTCTCCGCCAGGCTCAACTGGCTGAAAAACAAGGTCACTTTAAGGACGCATGGCGTCTGGCCGCTTCCGCTCAAAAACTGGAAGTGGAAGGTGGCTTGAAGTACCGCGCTGGTGAAGAACGCCCCTCGCAATATGTGGCTGGCCTGATGCAGCGGATGCCGGATGATCCTGCCTCGCTCGCCATCATGGAACAAGAGGTGGCTCAAACCAAGGCGGCCGCGAATGAAGATGTGGAATTTGCCCAGGCTTTGATTGCCTCGGCCAAGGACGACATGGCGAAGAACGACTTCCAGTCTGCTCGTGAGAAGCTCGAGCATGTCATGGATTTGAAGATTTCGGCAGCCAAACTGGGCGAGCGACCGGAAGCTCTGCTCGACGAACTGAACCGCCGCGCCGGCTCCTCCACGACCGCTTCCAGGACGAAGCCCAGAGCCACGGATTCGGCTCGGTCGTCGGGGACGGTTCCACGTGGAACTGCCAATGCTAACAAGGCCAAGGCACTGAAACTGATGGCCGAAGCGAAAGCTGCGATGGCCGCCGGTGATCTCGAAACGGCACGGGCCAAGACCCTGGCCGCCAACCAGCTCAAGGTTGCTTTTGACGTTCTCGAAGAAGCTCCGCACCAGTTGATGGCGCAGATCGATGAAGCTGCCATGGGTGCCAAGGGTGACGGCAAGATGCTTGCCAACGCCGCTGCCGGAAATGACGAGAACCCCTTCGCGACGGAAACCTCGCCGCGAGCTAATACTGCTCCTCGCACTGCAGCGA
Source organism: Planctomycetaceae bacterium (assembly GCA_028291605.1). Classification (GTDB taxonomy): domain Bacteria; phylum Planctomycetota; class Planctomycetia; order Planctomycetales; family Planctomycetaceae; genus JAKFVC01. Next base: position 23,230 of record JAQGHS010000270.1, read on the forward strand.
CTGGTGGCCGCACAGGTCGCCGGACGTCGGGTTTGCCCTCGCCCGCTCAGAAGCAACGAGCGATCGAACTGCTGGAACTGTCGCGAGCCGAGTTGAAGGCCGGACGCATCGCTGATGCGAAGCGACTCGCCTTGGAAGCCAATGAAATTCATACGGTTTACGCCTTGTTTGAAGACCGGCCGGAACTCGTTCTGGCGGACATCGAACTGGCCGAAGCCTCGACACCCACGGGTCCAGGGGCCGGCCGTCGAGCCACCCAGAATCGCAATGCGGCCGATGGCATCGAGGTCGCCGACGAAACTCGGGATCCAGGCCTTGCCAAACGCCAGGCTGTGATGTTGTTGAAGGCGGCTCGAGTCGATCTGCAGGCCGGACGCTTGGTCCAAGCCGAAGAGAAGGCTGTGCAGGCTGAAAAGCTGGATGCCAGCTACTCGGAATTCGAAGACAAGCCGACCATGGTCCTGAAGGAAGTCGCACGAGCCACGAATCTCGCGGCAACCGGGACGGCCATGGACGCCGCGACCTCCGAGAACCCGTTTGATTCCTCTGCTCCTGAGAATAGTGTCGCCCAGGCTGGCGGCGTCGAAGCCACGGTCATTGATCCCAACGGTGCCACAGCCGCGGACCTGGTTCGCGATGGCAAATTGGCCATGCGTCGTGGTGACCGGGCTGCTGCTTATCACCTCTTCCTGCAAGCTTATCAATCGGGTGAGCAACTGCCGCCGCGAACGAAGCAACAACTGGAAGACTTCCTGCAACAATTGTCGCCGAAGTCCAAAGCCAGCCAAATTCACCTGGTGCAGGCTACCGATGGACCGACAGAAGAAGCCGGAGCATTCAACAACGATCCGACAGCCGCACCGGCTGAAGGTGCCGCACCGAGTGCCCTGGACCGTGTCGATCAGCAACTGGCTGTGAAGCTGGATGCCTTGCGAACCCAGGTCATGAACTCCATCTTCCGTGCCGATCGGGCTCGGGAAAAGGATCCGGCTGAAGCCTTGAAGATCCTCGATAAGGCTCAACTGGAATTGGAAAACGCGGATCTGTCCAAGGAGCAAGTGGCTCCGCTGCTGCGGTCTGTCACCCGGGCTCGTGAATTGGCCCAGGGCAGCTTGGCAGAGCAGAAACCCATTCTGGAACAGAAGAAACACAACGACGCCGTCAAGAGGGATATGAATGACGAAATTCACACCCAAATCCGTGTGGAACAAGAATTCGCCGACCTGGTGCAGCAGTTCAATGACCTGTTGAAGCAACGCCGTTACGCCGAAGCCGAATTGATTGCCAAGAAGGCCCGGGAACTTGATCCCGAGAATCCTTC
>JAQGHS010000293.1 GCA_028291605.1 Planctomycetaceae bacterium
CACCTCACCGTTTCTCTTCAGGACCAGCTGCCCGTCATCGAAAAACTCTGGCTCCATGACCAATGGTGAGAGTTCGCCGAGCTCTGTCGCCGCAGGCGTGTAGACGTATTTCAGGTGAGTGCCGGGGACGGCAATCCAGAACGAGTCGGGAATGGCTTTGAGCTCCGCGTCCTTAATGGGAAACTCGCCGCGATGTTCTGCGGCGTATTTCCAGAGCATGGCTCGCAAATTCTCCAGTCGACGGAAACGTTCACCCCGGAGATTGAGATCCGCGATCTCGGATTCACCCCCCGGTGAGACCTGATAGGTGATGCCCTTGGGACGCCAGGCGGCCGGAGTCATGAGTTCTCTGGCCCCTGAAATCAACGATAACACGACCGTCAGCAGACAGCCCCACACGCACAGCAAACCCAACGTCCCGCGGTAACTGAGTCGCGGCCACCAGGGAATGTCCTTCTGCACCAGATTCCACAATAGCCGGAAGACCGCTGCGCCAAGAAAGAAGCACACGACGAAGAAGGAGATTTCCTCCAGTCGCCGCTTGCCGAGTTCGGTCACGACTAATTCCGGAGACGGCATGCCGGCAAACACGATCGACGGTAGCCAGATGACGGTCATGGGGCGGATCGGTTCGTGATGAAGATGGGATGCGCAGGATAGAGAAGAATCTCTCTAGACCAAGCATACCGAGATCCCGTTCAGGCTTCGAGACTAAATGTCCATTTACGCTAAGACGCCGATTGGCTGAAGGATCCGGACTTGACGACGACGGCCATTCCGCAGCGAAATGATTTTTCCCGGCAGCGTTGGAACGCAAACTGCTTAGGACGGGAGACGCAGGCTTTCGACGGAGTCCCCGTCAGGAGGCTGAGCGTTGTCGGCGGACTTCCGGGTTGGAACTCGTGGTGACATCGCTCGGACATACCACATTCCAGGAGCTGATTCATGAAATTGCCTATCGCTTTGCCAATCATTCTTGCGCTCGGAATCGCCGGGTTGGTGCAAACTCAGGGGAGTGCCGAACCGGTCGAAGACATGCCTAAAGAAGTCCGGCCGCTGGATGCCTTCATGCGTCGCAAACTCGAACTGTCTCGAGAGACCCTGCAAGGCATTGTGACGGAAGATTTTCCATTGATTAAGCGGTCGGCAGAGGGGTTGGAGAAGATGAGCCGGCAGGCCGAATGGGAAGTCTTTCGCCTGGACGAATACAGCCACATGAGTGCTGAATTCCGCCGGATTACCCGCGCACTGGCGAAGCAGGCCGAGAAGAAAAACATCGACGGGGCGGCATTGGCCTACATGCAACTGACAATGAGCTGCGTGGAATGTCACAAGTTCACCCGCGGCGTGCGAATGGCCGATGTGAAGCCGGTCAAGAAGTGAATCGCGGATCAATGCGGGAGGGCTCACTGGGGACTGGCCAGTGAGTCCCGATTGTTTCGATCGATGGCTCGCGCATCGATCAAGAATCGGACTGGCAGGTGTGCCGGGACGCACAGACTGAGCGATTATTGCCGTTTGGGCGACTCCTGAAGCGACGATGTCTGACGTCGAATCGAAGGTCGTATGCAGGTTGATTCACTTTTTTACTTATGGAAAACTCGCGATATAGCGTGGGAAATGACACTTGGCTGCTGCTATTGGCGGCCTTCCGTCTGACAAATCCGTGATTTTGGGAATTGCCGGCATTTTGTTTGCAGCTTTTTATTTCATAAGCTCTGTTGTTGCCGGCGAGAAATTGCTTGTGACTCAATTCACGCTGGCGCCTTGCAAGCCCATGGTATCAGGATTCCATCAGGAGGGTCACATCATGATTGCCAATCAAGTTCTCCCGTCAGCGCCAACGGACGCGACTAAATTCGAAAGCCGAATTGCCGATGAGGTCCTTATGGCCTTGCGGAATACCGGCTATGCTCAGCTCCCCGATTTGGACATACGGGTCGATGGCCAGGACGTGTTTCTTAAGGGCCGTCTCCCCAGCTACTATCTGAAGCAAAAGGCGCACTTTGCCGCATTAGCCGTGCCTGGAGTCCGCACAATCGTTGATCAGATCGACATCGTCGGATAAGCCAGACCGTCGAATGGGGGATTGAAATCGCGATGGACATCATCTCGCTGATTGCCGGACTGTCCGCGCCCGCGGCCTACCCCGACGCAGTGCGTCACGTCGAAATCCGCCAGACTCATATTTCTGTGATTTGTCTGACGGAGGATGTGGTCTACAAGATCCGGAAGCCGGTGAAGTTTCCGTTTCTCGATTTTAGCTCGCTGCCGCAACGGCGTTTCGATTGCGAACGCGAAGTCGAGCTCAATCAGCGGCTGGCGCCCGATGTGTATCTCGGGATCGTCCCGATCGTGTTGCGGGATGGGAAAATCCATGTCGAGGGGCCTGGCGAAATCATCGACTGGGCCGTCAAGATGCGTCGGCTCCCCGACGAGGCCTCGCTGGAACACCGGCTGGATCGCGGTGAAATTGGCCCGGAGATGATCGGAATGCTCGGCCGGCGGTTGGCACAATTTCATGCTGCTGCGGCTTCCGGAGCGCACATCGCGCAATATGGCCGACATGCAGTCGTCTCACGCAATGTTCTGGAAAACCTGGACGTCATCCCAAAGTCTGGCGGCACGCTGCTGGAACCGGAACAGTTGACTCGTCTGGCGGAATTGATTCGTCTGCGATTGGACAAGGATCGGGATCTCATCGAACGCCGCGCGGCACGCGGAATCCCACGTGATACCCACGGCGATCTACGACTCGACCATGTCTATTTCTTTCCGGAGTGTGTTCCGCCCGCAGATCTGAGCGTTATTGATTGCATCGAATTCAATGACGCCTTTCGATACGCCGACCCGGTGGCCGACATTGCGTTCTTGATCATGGACCTCAAGTTTCACGGTGACTCGGATCTGGCCCGCAGACTGGCGGATGATTATTTTACCGAATCCCATGACGAGGAAGGCCGTCAGTTGCTACCGCTGTATGTCTCGTATCGGGCAGCAGTGCGGGCGAAAGTGGCCACGCTGGAATTGGCCGAATCAGAGATCCCGGAATCTGAGCGATTGGCGGCGGCCGAACGTGCTCGCGGACTATGGCGGTTGGCCCTGAGTGAGTTGGAGATTCCCTCACGCAGGCCGTGCCTCGTCCTCGTGGGGGGCCTGCAGGGGACCGGCAAAACCAGCCTGGCTCGCGGATTGGCCGAGGTCGCCGGTTTCACGGTGATCCGTACCGATGTCGTCCGCAAGGAATTAGCCCGCACTTCTGCGTCACCCTCGACCGGTGCGGCCGGCCAAGGCGGGCTCTATGCGAGCGAATGGACAGAACGCACGTATGAGGAATGTCTGTGGCGGGCTGTCGATTTATTGCGGCAGGGCCAGCGTGTCATTGTGGATGGTACTTTTCTGCTCGAGAGACACCGTCGTCGGTTCCTCGAAGCCGCTCGAAGTCTGGCATTATCCGGTCTCTTTTTGAGTTGCCAGGCTGATCCCCAGGTGATTCGCCGTCGGTTGGCGGAACGAACTGGCGATGCCTCTGACGCGGACTGGGAAGTGTACCGGGCGGCCGTGGAGAAATGGGAACCGGCCAGCGACCTGACTGCGCGCGTTACCGCAATCACGGATTGCAGCGGGTCGACCCTGTCTGCGAGGCTCTTCGCGGCAGATGTCCTGCGGAAAGCAGAACTGCTGGAACCGCTCGACAGCGACACATCCGGGGCTTGACCTGTGCGATTGCCGTGTGCGAAAACGCACACCAAGTGAGTTGGTTCCGCACACCGCCGTCACGGTTCGGCATTGCTTCTGTTTTAGCCGCGTTTCGCCAGAACGCGGGCGAGTGACTGGCGAGACCCGCACTCTGGCGAGATGCGGCTACGACGAGTGGCAACTCAAGAGTGAATTAAAATGGAATAGAAAACTCCAGTCACGTTGAACACGTCAGACACAGCCT
>JAQGHS010000552.1 GCA_028291605.1 Planctomycetaceae bacterium
ATTTTGGACCAGGCAGTCAGCATGCAGTTCCCTTGTGGGTCAAAAGTCTGTTTACCGGGGAGATGAACTGATTGTAACCACAGGTAACGGCGGATTGCCCGACCCGGATCAAATTGCCCGTCGGTTGAACACGGATCAATAGAGCCGTATACTGCCCGTCTTCTCTACTATGCGCGGCCAACAAGTTTTGTAGTTCGATGGTGAAGGAAGATTCGAATCGCTCTCCTTTACGGCCGCCCGGAGAAAGTGTGGAAAGTATTATCTGAACCCGAATTCCTCGGACGGCACTGACGTTCGTGCGTTCTCCTCGGGTAGGTTTTGCATCAAGTGGCTCTGGCAACTGGCGAGGGAGAAACGTACCGATGAGTAGTGTATCGACCACAACTTCCACAGAGAAACGGCTCTTCTGGGCCAGTTTCATTACCCTGATCGCAGCCGGTATTGGCTTCTCGATCCGGGCCTCTATCCTGAAGGATTGGGCGGCTCAGTTTGGCTTCACGCAGGGCGAACTGGGAAATATTACCGGCGGCGGTCTGGTGGGCTTCGGCCTCACCATCATCGTTTTGAGTTTCATCGCCGACAAAGTCGGCTACGGCAAGCTGATGGCCCTCGCCTTCGTGCTGCACCTCTCTTCAGTCATTGTGACTGTCGCTGCCACGCCCGTATTTAATTCGATGGGCCGAGATGCTGCCTATCAATGTCTGTGGTGGGGCTGCTTCCTGTTTGCACTGGGTAACGGCGCGTGCGAGGCGGTCATTAACCCTCTCACAGCGACCCTGTTTCCCAAAGAGAAGACACATTGGCTCAACATTCTGCACGCCGGTTGGCCGGGCGGATTGATTCTCGGCGCGTTGCTCGCCGTGTTATTTGCGAAGATCAATGAAAACGGCAAAGTGATCGGTTGGGAAATTCAGATCGCCACGTATGGCATTCCGGTCTTGATCTACGGCATCCTGATGGCGGGTCAGAAATTCCCGAAGTCGGAAGCCAGTTCGGCCGGCGTGAGCATCGGTACGATGTTGAAAGAGGTCCTCGCGCCAGTGCTGTTGATGCTGCTCGTGCTGCATGCATTGGTGGGTTACGTCGAGTTAGGCACGGACAGTTGGATTGCCAACATCACCGGTTCGATTATGGAGAGCCCGACGAACGGGCTGCTGTTGTTTATCTGGACTTCCGGCCTGATGTTCATCCTGCGATTCTTCGCGGGACCGATCGTGCACCGCATCTCGCCGCTCGGTCTATTGTTTGTCAGCGGTGTGCTAGGGGCCGTGGGGCTGATGTTGCTGGGGCTTTCGCAATCCGTCACGATGTGCATCATCGCCGCGACAGTTTATGGTTTCGGAAAGACGTTCTTGTGGCCGACGATGTTGGGTGTCGTTTCAGAACGATTCCCGCGTGGTGGTGCCGTCACTCTGGGCTTAGTCGGTGGTGTCGGGATGTTGTCAGCCGGCCTGCTGGGTGGGCCCGGCATTGGTTACAAGCAGGATTATTTTGCGACGCTGAACTTGAAGGATCACTCGCCCCCGACCTATGTCCGTTATAAGGTCGAGGAACCCAAGGGTTTCTTGTTCTTCCCGAAGATTGCCGGTCTGGACGGTCAAAAAGTTGCCACGTTGAACGACAATGGCAAGCAATTGAAGATCGACCAGGACTTACTCGAAGGTAAGACTCGTAAGGAATCGGAAGAACGAGAACTTAAGAATCTGAAAAAACTGTCAGCCTGGTGGGACGAAGCGAAGACCAAGGCCGCTGAAGACAAGCCGATGGTCACCGCCGCGAGTCTGTATGGCGGCAAGATGGCCCTGAGATGGACAGCAGCGGTCCCGGCTGCGATGGCTGTGGGCTACTTGATCTTGATCGTCTACTTCCAGGCAATCGGCGGCTACAAGCCGGCGACGGTGGCCGAAGAACAGGCGCACGATCACCACTAAGGGTTGCCAATTGGTGTAGCGGAATCTCGTAAGAGTTCCGCCCCGAAATCGAGCGACGGCCGCTACACATTGAACACAACTTCCGGTATCCAAGTGGGTGCCGGAAGTTTTTTTATGTCGCCAGAGATCGTTCGAAATGCATCCCAAATTGAATCCTTCAAGAAACAAATCCTGCCTTCCTTCGTGTCCTTTGTGACCTTCTGTTTAAAGAAAAGAGTTTGGAACAGAAGGTCACAAAGGACACGAAGAATACCCAGTAAATCGATGATGATTGTCTGCATCGATTTTGCTGTCGCCTCCATCGTCGTATTTCAAACTGTCTACGGCATTGTTTAGTCTTTCAGAGGATTTCTATGTCCAATTCAACAACAACAGGACCGCGCACGACGCCGCAACCTGTGAAGATCGGCGTCATTGGCTTGGGACGGTTCGGTCGGTTGCACTCATTGACAATCAATGGCCTGGCTGAAGCCGAACTGGTGGGCCTGGTGGCTCGTCGCGCTGAGAGCCTGGAAAAACTCTCCACAGAACTCCCGGATGTGCCCGGCTGGACAGATCTAGACGCCGCCATCCGCGATTCCGGTGCCGAGGCCTGGGTAGTGGCCAGCACCACAGCCGCCCACGTTCCGATTACCCGCAAATTGCTGGAAGCGGGAAAGACGGTCCTGCTGGAAAAGCCTGTGTCCGAGGATTTGCAGGAAGCACGCACTCTGGCTCCGCTGGTTCGTCCCGACTCGAGTAATCTCATGCTGGGGCATATCGTCCTGTTTAACAGCGAATTTCGACAGTTGCAGGATGAGGCCAAGCGCCGCGGCCCGCTGTCGTTCATCGATTGTGTCCGGCATCGACCGGCCAGCATTGTCGCCCAATTCGCTGGTGAGAACCCCTTGCAGGCGGCGATGGTCCACGATCTTTATGCCGTACAAATGCTGGTCAATCGGGCCGAACCGGTTTCGTTCACCGCGCAGTACCATCGCACAAGTCGCGGTGAGATTGATGTTGCTGCCGCACAACTGAAATGGTCCAACGGGCTGCTGGCATCGTTCGTGGCCTCTTATTTGACGCCAGCCGGAATGCCCCCGCGCGGGTTTGACCGGATGGAAGTATTTGGCGAAGGGTGGGCCGCCCGGATCAGTCCCAATCCACGCCCCGTCGAGGTCTGGGATTCGCAAGCAGTCTGGCCCATGCCGCTGGAAATCCGGGCTGAATCATCGGGCGCAACCGGCATGATGGCGGAAGAACTGCGCTGCTTCTGCAGGGTCGTACGCGGACAGCAGGCGGTTCCTGTAGGAGCCACCTATCAGGATGCGATCCAGGTGCAACAGTGGATGGACAAGATCGCGGCATGCGCGCATTAGGGGTCGGGCGTTCAAATTTCAAAATTGGCCGGCCTTAAGGACTTCGAAGTCCGTGTTGAC
>JAQGHS010000295.1 GCA_028291605.1 Planctomycetaceae bacterium
GAAGAATCCGGGGGCTTACGCCGCCCGGCTCACCTGGGCCTGATTTTGTGACGCCTCTCCCAGCCCCACCGAGCTTGCCTCGGTGGTCATCGGGCTTTTGCACTACGGGCGGATTGAAGTCCTCAGGCTGGTAGTGCACAGGCCCGAATCCACCGAGACAAGCTCGGTGGGGGGTTGTGCTGGAGGACCGCCACCCTAATGCCCCACCGTCTCCAATCCCGGATTCCGCCGGTGGTAGATCCCAAACGCCACGAACACAATCGCGAAGAACACATACCCCACGGCGATTCCCGTCGCATGAAACGCGAGAAATCCCGGGGCCGTCGGGGCAAACACAAACTGATAATCGACGATGTTCCCGTTCAACTGATATGCGTGCGTCAGACCAATTCCCGCACAAAACGCGGCAATCGCCGACCAAGTTGCCGCGGAGAAAAACTTGCGATCAATCAACAGCGCACTGATCGCCGCCAGAATCATGCAAGTAAAAATGTACCCGCGTTCCATGATCAGCATGCCATGAACGAGAAACCCGTTGACATCTTGCCCGGGATTCGCGGTCAACATTTCCTGAGCCGATCGGCCTCCCGCGACAAACAGTGTTCCAATCATGACGGTCGCTCCCCAGGCAGCAATCGCCGGGAAGAGTCCAATCGCCACGGCGGGCGCGTGATCGGGTGGAGTCGCCTGGAAGGCTTGAGCCGTGATAATCACACCGATCCACAGCACGATCGCAATCCCCGCCTGCATCGGCACGACGCTGTTAATCAACGCCACAGTCCCGGTCAAGCAGATCGCCGTGACCGCGATGCCATTCAACGTGGAATATCCCGCCCGAGCCCCCAACCCCTTCCAGCCGGGATGGCCAATGTAGATCGTCGTCGGAAAGCAACTCCCAAACAACGCCGCCGAAATCGTCCCGACCCCGTTAATCGCCAGCGACGTCGCGGTGTTGTACCGATCTCCCGCGGCCTCAGCCGATTCGATGTTTTGCAGGCTGCCAATCACATTGAACAACCCCATCGGCACAATCACCGACAGATATCCGACCCACTCATCCGGCTTCTGCAACATCTCCCACAGCAACCCCCCGACAAACTGCGGCAAGTACCAGCCCCGCACTTCGAGAGCCTTCGTGACAGCAGCCGTACTCATGGCAGGCCCGCCCCAACTCGCCGGCAGTACCAGCGGCAACAGCCAGGCACACGCCGTCCCCAGCACGACCGCAATCAACCCACCCGGCAAACCGAGCGGAAACGGGACCTTGGAAAAATACGTAATCAAGATGATGGCCAGCGGCAACATCGCCACAAGCGGCCGATCAAAGATCTCCAAAGCGAACTTCATCGCAATGAAACCCACCGCAATACCCGCCAGCGTTGATAGCAGAGCCGCCCGCGGCGTGCGTCGCCGAATCTGCTCGGCGACGAAGGAGCCGAAAAACTCGACAATCCCGCTTCCCAGGCAGGCCAATAATCCCATCCGCCACGCTGCATCGGCACTATGAGTTTTCTGATAAACCGGAGCCATCACAAAAAAGACATACACCAGCAGCGACGGCGTATTGATCCCATACGGCAACGCGGTGACATCGGACCGCCCCTCCCGTTTCGCCAGCCGATGAGCCTGCCAGGCATAGGCCAGATTGCCGGCGAGGATACTCACCGCAGCCCCCGGCAGAATCATCTGATACAGCAACTTCGAGCCCTCGGCCCCCGTCATCCCGCAAGTCTGCTCGCACAGGGCGACAATTAGCAGCAATTGCACCAAATTGTCGATGAACAACCCAAAGAAACCGTCCAAGTCACGTTTGACGAACATCGGCAATCGATTCGACATCATCATCCGAATTTCGCTGGAGAATGGGGGCTCGGCAGAATTTTTGCGCGTTCCGCAAAGTTACCGGCTGACACGCTACCGCCCCCTCACATCTAGGTCAAGCAAGCACTCGCCCCCCAAACTCCGATCTCCGTGTTCTCCGTGTCTCCGTGGTGAAAATGATTCGTCAGAGATTCACCACGGAGACACGGAGAACACGGAGTTTCGTGAAGGGTCAAAATTTGACCGCGGTCTTGTATGATGTCGCTGTACCTGACGTGGCAGAATTCGTAAGAATGCGTCGGTCACCCGGCTCACCTAAAACACTTGTGATGGAATTAATTTAGGAATCCCCATGTCATCCAACGACCTGACGCGCCGCCTCGCTGATGAGCTGCACGGCATCCCCTTGATTGACCCCCACTCGCACATCAACCCGCACGCCGCGGCCTCGACGACGCTGGCCGATCTCCTGGGATATCACTACTACACCGAACTGGCCCACTCGGCAGGTCTACCCAAATCGCTCATCGAAGAACCCAGCTTAGATCCTAAGGAAAAGGTCCACCGGCTCGTCGGCAAAATCGGGGACCTCGAAAACACGATTCAATACAGTTGGCTGATCGAGATGTGCCAGGTCTTCTTCGGCTTCCAGGAGGATCGCCTGACGCTCGCCAATTGGGAGCATCTCTACGACACGGCCGCGAAGAAAATGGCGGAACCCGACTGGGAAGACCAAGTCTTAACAACCAGCCGCCTGGAACAAGTCTTCCTCACCAACGACTTCGACGATCCGCTGACCGGCTTCGACACCCACCGCTACATCCCCTGCCTGCGGACCGACGACCTGGTCTTCCACCTGGCCAAACCCGATACCCAGCAGCGTCTCGCCAAAGCCACCGGCATCACCGTCACCAATTCGCAGACCTTGGTAGACGCCTTGGGAAAACTGTTCCAGCACTTCACCGCCCACGGCTGCCGAGCCTGTGCGATTTCGCTGCCGCCGTCGTTCGAACCGGCTCCCGTGTCGGCGAATGATGTAGAAGCCCCGCTACGAGCCGCCCTCACCGGCAAGCCCCTGTCCAACAGCGAAGCCACCACTCTCAGCAACTTCGTGTTCTGGAATCTGGCGCAATACTGCGTCGAGTTCAAGCTCCCATTCGACCTGATGATCGGCGTGAATCGTCGAGTCTACGCCGATGGAGTCTACCAGGGGATGGACCTGTTCGATCAGCGCTGCTCCTTAATTCAATACCAGAAACTGCTCAATGCGTTCCCCCAGGTAACCTTCCCGATCTCAGTCCTCGCCAACAGCAGCAACCACGAATTGGTGAGCTACGCGTGGATCTTCCCCAACGTCGTCACCAACGGACATTGGTGGTACTCGAACATCCCGGCCTACATCGAAAACGATTGCCGCAGCCGCCTGCAAGCGGTCCCGCAGACCAAGCAAATCGGCTATTACAGCGATATGTACAAACTCGAGTTCGGCCTCCCCAAATTCACGATGTACCGCCGCGTGTTAGCCAAAGTCCTCGCCGACGATTTCGTCATCGCCCGGGGCTGGAGCGAAGAGCGTGCTCTCGAACTTGGCCGTCTCACGCTCCGCGGAAACGTCGAACGCATCTTTGGGATGTGACGCATCGTGGGACGGGTCTCCAGGCCCGTCCGTCCATCTGGGACACGGACGCTAGCAGCGTCCGCCACGTGGCCGAGGCTGCTGGCGTCGGCGAAATCAGAACAGACGGACGGGCCTGGAGACCCGTCCCACGATACGACCCACCTCGCAGCTACTGTCTTACCGCCTGCCGCCAATCATCCTGGCGCAGGTCATTATTGCGATACAACTCAATCAACCGCTCCAGCATCTCAATCTCACACCGAAACTGCTCACCACGTTCGGTATCCGCCATGCGTCGCGGACGATCCCACTCCCGCACCACCGAAACGCTCGGCACAATATCCACTCCGTCACGTATCGCCGCCTCGACCGATTCGAAATGATGATGCTTGGCCAGTACGGTTCGATCGGCTTCCAGCACCAATGAATAGCCGTGGTCGCCATAGGCCTCCGAGAAAGCCCCGTCGATCGTGATGGCCTTACCACTCCGCTTCAACGGCGATTCACCATCCTCAATCTTGACCGGCACGTGGCCGTTCACGATCAGGCCCCGCTCGGGATCAACGCCGAATTCTTTCAACACTTTCTCGCAAAACCACGCCTCGTGGATGAGTGCGAAGTATGCGTCCTTAGTTTCGTGATGCGACTTCTTGTCGGTAATAAAATCCCGCTCCAGCGTCGTAATGCGATCCTTCCCGAACAACGGCGACCGCGGCCCGCTCCACAAATACCACAGAAAATCGAGGTGTTTGGACTGCCGCTCTTCCACCGCCCGCGCGACCACATTCTCGATAGCGACAAACAACGGCTTGCCGCTCAATTGCTGCCCGTCCACCGGCATCGGCAGGAACTCACCCTGCCCATCGCACGGGACGCAGCCGTGGAAAATCAAATGATCGTCACGACGCAGGTACATCGACCCGTTGCTCACGATGTATTTCAGGTGCTCCGAGAGCTTTTGACTGCTGACAAACGAGTGTCGCAGGCGGTCCATGCAATCGCGTTCTTCGTGCGACAACTCATAAGGATGCTGCGGATCGAACGTCGGCAGATTGGTGTCTCGCAGAGGGTAAGTCACTCCGTCGACAGACACCGTTCCCTGCAGGATATTGATGCGATGCAGCAGGCGCCGGTGATCCATCTCCCAGTCGGGATTGCGGGAGATCATCTGACCCTCCAGCTTAAACTGCATGATGGCCGCCGCCTTCTGCATCCGAGCGACAATCACATCGGCCCGCATGCCGCTCGACTTGGGCATGAAGTGGGCCGCAGGGTCATCCGCATAAACCGTCCGAGCTAGATGCTCCAGCGGAGTCAGCGGGATACTGTAACCTTCATCCAACTGCCCGATGCGTCGATACCGCAACGACACCCGCAACACATGACAGATCAGAGCTTCATGCCCCAAACCGGCCCCCAGCCAAGCCATGTCATGATTGCCCCAGATGAACGACACGGTCGGTTGCTCGCGCAGATAGTCCACCACACGATCCCCGCGCGGCCCGCGGTCCCAGCAATCGCCACCGATGATCAACTCATAAATCGCCAAGTTGCGGATCAGCCGACCGGTGATGTGAATCAGATGCAGAGCTCGGCCCCGACGGAGCATCTCATCGACAATCGCTTCCACGAACTCCCGGCCGCGCTCGGTCGTCGGCTCGTGCAGCATCTCCGAGAACAGGTCGGCGTATTCGCGAGGAAAGACCTGCATCGCCCGCTTCAGGCTATAGCGCGAGGCCAGCACGCGGACCAATTCAAACTGGTGCCGCAGAGTCCGCCGCGCGAAACTCCGCAGCTCTTCCTGGTCAGTCAGACTTTCCTGCAGCCGCTCGGTGACCTCAGCCGGATAGAAGATCAACGTCAAAAACTCTTGAAACTCCCGCGCCTCCATCTTCTCTTTGAAAAGCAATTCCACCAACGGCCGCAGCGTCCCCGAGGCATTATTGATGACGTGGCGGAGCTTCTTATGCTCTCCATGAATATCGCTGATGACATGCACCGTCCCCTTCGGCAGCGTGAGCACCGCCGACAGCCGGGCAATCTCCGCGAACGCCGAATCAATATTGGGGAACTGCCGGGCGAGTGCCCGGAGCAGAGTCAACTCATACCGGCTGGGCTTGGGAGGACGCGCACCGCGGCCGATGGGTTCATCACGAAAAGAATTTGACACTGGAAAACCCGCATGCATGGGATGAAAGCGCTAGCCCGGAATGGGGCGGACAATTCCGCGTCAGTTTATCGCCAAATGCGAGTTTGCGAAATCGCACGCAAAAAGTATCGTGGGACGGGTCTCCAGGCCCACGATACGCCCCCCTACGGCTTCCCCGCCGACTCATAAAGCTTCGCCAACTCCACCAGCAACGGCTCCACCTGCTTGAGATATTCCTCCTCAGAAACCTTCCCCTTGACCAACCTCAACTCCGCCAACCGCAGTTCCAGATCATCGCGGCGCAGCTTGAGTTCCGGGGACAGCGTCTCTTCGACCGGGCTGCGGACCAGATGCCACTGATTGGCGCGCTGCCCGTCAATCGACGCTCCGGCCTTCGCGGATTTGACGGCCCGCACTCCTTGGAACCAATCTGACGGAGTCCCCAGGCGATCTCCATTATCGTCCAGTAGCGCGTGCTCGGTCATCAGCCGGCCATCGCCGTCATAGAACTCATGCACCCGCGCACAAGCCCGTAAATAGGCTTCCAGCAGCGAGGTCTGATCATCCTTATCCAGGTCCGCCTGAGGCTCGCCAATGGCCGCAGACAGGTAATCACCAAACCGGGAAAAGTTGTATTCGTGACCACTCTTAGTCGCCGTCACCACGATGCGATTGGGCCCCGACAATTCATTGAGAAACGGACCACTGCAGCTCGCACAATTGATAATCGCCAACGGCCGCTCAACGGCCTTCAACCACGCCGAGAGCTCCGGCAAAGCCACATCTGGCCCGCGCAAATTGAACCGAGCCAATTTGCCATCGAAGGTACCGTGCCCGATAAACACCAGCCATAACGGCTCAGAACCCGGTCCTGCGAATTCGCTCAGCCGACGCTGCAACACATCGTGGTCAGTGGTCGCGGCGGGATCACCCAGGCCGATGGTCTCGAAATCGGCTCCACCACGCTTGGCAGCCTCACCCCAACGCTCACTCCATTCGCGGAATTGTTTGCCATACTCGGCCGCCCCGTCGGCCCCGACCACGACCAGTACGTTGGCACGTGCCGGTGCAGCCGGTGCTTGACCAGCCAGGACGGCACACAGCATGTAAAGTATTGAGTTCATGAGCTCTGATTTTAGTCCTTAAAAGGACACTGGCGAGCCGGGCAGCGTAAGCCTCCGGATTCTTCGGTCCCACATTCTTACTCCATCCCTCTACGGCAATCCCTTCCAACGTCGCAACCCCCACTCGGCAATCAGGCAGCTAATCGCCACCAGAAACACCGACGACTGATGCCACAGTGGGTACGTCCAGGTTTCGACAATCGGTATCTTGCGATTCGGCAGGCTGCTGACAAACTGATCCAGCCGGCCGACGTCAATCACTTCACCACCACTCTGCTGAGCAATCTGGTCGAGCAACGGACGATTCACCGCCAGCGTCCGGAACTCTTCTGTCTGAGGCTCCGCCGTCCACCCAATCTCGCGCTGCCCGACTTCACTGCCGTCCGGAGCCGCTACAGAAATCTTCGCCCGATACGCCCCGGGCAGTCGCGGCGCAAACAAGGCCGCATATTGCCCGGCCGACTTATCGCTGCTCTCGGCATTCAATTCGATCTCTCCTTTATCAGGAGTTTGAATCTTGAGCGTCACCGTCGAATTGTCGAGCGGCTCGAAGTTCTGATCTCGCGCTCTCACCAGGATCTGCACCGCCGGCGCGGCACCGGTCATGGTCCGTTTCGTCTCCACGTCCACGCGTCCCGGAACATCCGAAACCAGCCACCGCACAGTCTGCCGCCACGATTTTTCCAAGTCGCTTTCGGCACCCTCCGGACGTCGCAAATTCCACCGCCACAAGTCGCCGATCAACATGGCCGCCGTGCGACCACGGCCAAACTGCTGTGCGATCAAGGCCGGATGCTCGGCCCCCTCCAGCGACTTCACTTCCGCGAGGACCGCCGCGCCTGGCTTAATCGCTCGTACATGATTGAGGCTATTAAACAGCGGCATTCCGGCGAGACGCTTTTGCTCATCCTGCTCGTTGGTTCGCAATCGGATCCAGGACTGTAACCAACCCTCACGCGTCAGCGACAAAACATATCCCTCTTCCACCTTGGTCTCGCCGGTCCGATCGAGATACACCGGCAGCATCTCGCCGATTGCCGACCGCTGATATCCCCCTTCGACAAACGAATCACGTCCCCCCAGCATCAATAAGGCCCCGCCCCGGCGACTGACGAACTGCTGTAACAGCGACTGCTGATCGGGGGTGAAGAATGCCGCCTCGATATCGTCCAGGATCACCGCCTGATACCGGAACAGATCTTCGATACTCTTGGGAAATCCCCCCAGTAACTCATCCTTGTCGTTGATCCCCAGCCGCAGCAAAACCGGCTGATCATATTGCTCGGCTTGTTCGTCCGACTGATTGCCGAAGCCACGGAACAGCGGATTCGTCCGTTCGCCAGCCCGGCTGAGAAACTTGAATTTCGGCTCCCGCTTGGCGATCCGCACCAGTCCCAGCAATTGCACTTCGTCATCTTCGGCCAGAGCCCGCCGCAGGAACTTATACTCCCAATTGGGACGGCCGGAAACATACAACACTCGAAACGGCCCGGTCCCGCGATCCACGGTGACGATGCGACGATTATTCGCCAGAGTGGCTTCACGAGATCCCCCGACGCCATCGACCAGTTTCTCTTCCCGCGGCAGAAAAGCCTGTACCGTGTAGAAACTGACACCCGACTTTTCAGGCCGCACCAGAAATCGCTCCACGAGTGCCTGACCTTCCGCCGGCTTCGCCAGATCGCGGCGTTCAATCTCTTTGCCAGCCTCGTCGAGCAACCGCAAACCGATCTTGGCGCCGGGAATGGCTCGACCTTCGACTGTCGCCGTAATCGTGACCGGGGCCGCTTCGAAATTCGTCTGGCTGACCGCGACCTGCGTGACCGACAAGTCCACCAGCCCACTCTCGGCACCAATCATCACGGGATAGATCGGCGGCGAACCCGGCACTGCCAGTGCCCCTTCCACGAGATCGGTCGCGTTCCCATCAGTCAGGACCAGGATGCCCGCCACAGGCTGACCACGAAACCGGTCCGCTAATGCCGTCAACGAATTCTTCAACGACGAAGCTTCTCCGTCAAAGGCCAGCTCGTCGAATGTTTTGACCGATCTCAAATGCGTGTCAAACAGATAGCGGCGGACGTCGAAGTCCTGCCCCAGGCGGGCCAGCCACGGCGTATCTTCCTTAAGGCGACCCCGCATGATCTGTCCGCGCGATTGGCTTTGCCCCTTGTCGGAAAGCTGCAGGCTGCGGCTGTTGTCGGCGACGACGAGAAACAAATTGCTACCCGGCCTTGGTCGAGTCCCCGTATAGAGCGGCTCGATCAGGCAAGCGGCCAGCGCGAGAATCCCCAACCCCTTCAGAGACGCCGCCGCCAATCGCCACCACGACGGAGCTCCGCTACGACGGTACGACCCCACCAGCGAGACCATTCCCACCACCGCCAACAGGATCGCCCCGACCAGCCAATTCGGAGCTCCTAAGGTCACTTCCGCCAGGACAATCATTTGCCGCTCCCCAATCGCTCGTAGTAGCGGCGAGTCTTTTCAGAATACTTCGGGGGGACCGGATCACGATCGAGCGGCACAATCGCCTGCTTGGAATTGCGACGCAACAGTTCATCCGCGACGCGGTTCGTCAGTTCCACCAGCGGCTCGGCAACATTAGCCCGGACCAGCTTCCAGTTCGGAGTCTTCGAATGCCGCTTCAACTCCGCGCGAATCGAGCGTGCCTGATCCCGAATCCGAGCCGCCTCAGCCCGCAGTTCCGGATCGTCGACCATTTCTTCCACATCCCGCAGACGATCCGACCACTCCAGGAAATCATCCCCGGCAATCGGCGAAGACGTCTCTTCCAGTGTCCCCTCAGCCAATCCGCCACCACCACTTAACCCGGCCTGATTAGCCCGCGGCTGCCCGCCACGCTGACCTCGCTGCCCGCCCTGTTGAGGATCCTGTCCCGGCCGCTGACCGGGTTGCCCAGGCTGCGGACCAGGTTGAGTCCCCTGCCCGCCCTGTCCGGGCTGCTGCCCTGGTTGTTGACCAGGACTTTGCCCCGATTGCTGTCCGCCCTGCTGGCCCGGCTGCCCGGGTTGTTGACCGGGAGTTTGCCCTGGTTGCTGACCGGGCTGTTTGCCAGGCTGCTGCCCCGGACGTTGCCCCTGCCCGGGCGGCATTGGCTGGCCTCCTGGTTGAGGCTCAGTCTGCTGCCGATCGCCATTCGGCGTCGCACCAGGTTGGCCTCCTGGAGGTGATCCAGGCATTGGCTGCGGTTGCCCCTGCGGTTTTTCAGCCGCCGGCCCCTGTCCAGTCCGTGGCGCACCCGGTTGAGGCTCGCCATTCGCATTCGGCATCGGCTCGCGACCTTCCCCCGGCTTCGCATCTCCATTCGGCCGTTGAACCGTCTGTCCGGGCTCTCCGGCGGCAGCGGGATCGCGACCGGGGATCGTCGGCAACCTTTCTTCGGGCGCATTCCGCGCGATTTCTTGATTCAGCTCCTGAGCCAGATTCTTAAGCTGTTCGCGAGCTCGTCGCAGCGCTTCAGTCTCATCGCCCAGCACCGACTCCGCCGCCTTTTCGATCCCTTCTCGCAGTTGCGTGATGCCGCGGCCGGCAATCTTTTCCACTTCCCGAGCATCTTCCAAAAACCCTTGCCGCGCCGATCGTCCCGCCACGTCCAGGGCTCGTTCGACATTTTGATCCTGGAGATTACGTGCCGCATCAGCGAGCTTCTCCGTCAATAACGGCTCCGTTTGCTCGGCCTCTTGGACGGTCTGCTTCAAGCGTTCTGACAGGTTCGACAATTTCTCTTTCTGCTCAGTCAGGCGGTCTGCGATTGCCCCGCTTTGATTGTTCTTTTCGTCGTCGCGCAGCGATTTCTTTTCTGGTCCGGGCTCCGTCGTCGCGGCCAACTGCTCTGCCAGTCTCTTCTCCTGCTGATCAAGTTCCCGCGCCTCGTTGCGCATGTCACGCATTTGCTCGTTAAACTGCCCCGAAGCTCGCTTGCGGAACTCATTGCGGAGTTCTTCGAATTCCTTTTCCGCACGCGTTCCCGATGCCGCGGCCTGGGTCACCTTCTCCCCTTCCAGAGACTCCGATGCCCGCTGGACCTGCTCGCGAGCCTGCTCGAGTTGCTGACGTTCCTCGGCCATGCGTTCCTGATTCTCCGGGGCTTCCATGCGCGACTGCAGCTCATCGGTATCACGCAGCACATCACGCTGTTCATCCTGCAGGCGCTTTAACTGTTGGCGAATCTCCTCTTTTTTCTCTTCATTCGCCGCTTCCTGTAAGGCCGATTGCAGATCCTTCAGTCGCTCATTGAGGTCATGTTGCCGCCGCGCCAACTCACGCAGCCGGTTCAACACTTGCTTCGTCTCGCGGTCCTCGGGCTTCTCCTGCTGGGCCTGTGCGAGCCGCTGGGCTTCGTAACGCTTGTCTTCATCAGTGAGATCCAACTCCTCCATCTGCTGACGTTGCTGCTGCGAGCGTCCCGCCTGCTGACTACTGCTACTGGAACTGCCCGATTGCTGCTGTTGACGAACGACTTCATGCTCGCGCGCCCGCAGTTTCAACAGGGCTTGATAGGCAGATTGCTCGGCCGCCATGGCCGGTTGCAATTCGGAAAGACTCGGCTGATCATGAGCCGTCTTCAGATGCTTAACCGCTTGCTGCATGGCCTCCAGGACCGCCAGCAAATGAGCCTGCGATTCCGTGTCGGTCAGTTTCTCCCCCAGCTCCGTGGCCTGCTCCAAGGCCTCCCCCTGGGATTGCGAAACCTGATCGACATCATCCAAAAACGGCGCGGTGGGCTGGGCTCCAGTCTCGCGGCGGATCAGCTTCCAGGTAGCGTTGATCATGTCCTTCTGCATCTGGGCCAGCTTCTGTGCCATATCGGTATTCTGATTTCCCTGCTGCTGTTGCCGCTGCTGCTGACCGCCCGGCACTTGCTGTCCCTGTCGGAAGATCTCATCGAAGTGGCGTACTTCCGCAAAGTACATATCGCTAGCCGTACGTCGCAATTTCCCGTCGGAACCGATGTCTTCAGCCCAGAAGTGATAGGCCAGCAGTTGATCCGGCTCGGCTTTCAAGTCCTCAAAACGGATGACGTTCGCCAATTCATGTCGCTGTCGCGCGGCGGCGTTTTCCCCCAGGACGACGTCCATCGCGGGCTTACCAGCTAGCGCGAAATTCAACCCCATCCGCTTCACACCATAGTCGTCCCACGCGGTCGCCTTCACATCCAACTCCTCCAGCGGCGAGACTTCCAGATCGCGCCCGGGAAACGCCAGCTTGAAAGTCGGCGGCTGATTGGGAACAACCTGCACGACGATCACCGATTCCTCGGGATTCTTCCGCCCGGCGTCATCAACTAATTCCAGCTTCAAGCGCCGAGTCTGCGTGGCATCGAACTTCACCTCATAGATATTGCCGTCTCGCAGAGTCAGCGGCAGATCCGGCAGCGCCGCCACCGGTGGAGCGGGCTTGGTGGGATCGGTCGCGGCAGGCTTCTCTCCCTTAGTCGCCGCAGCCTTCTCGACAAATCTCGCCGACTTCACCGGCTTGTTGAGCTGACAGATCAAGGTGACGGCGGTCCCTTCGACCACCGACAGCGTCCGGATATCCTGGATCAGTTTCTCTTCCAGACCCGTGTAAGTGGGATAGACCAGCCGGGCATCGGCGCGTTCGAGCTTGGGGTATTCGAACACCGTCACGCGATAGGTGGGAGTAACATGACTTCCAAGCTTCACATGGTATTCCAGGGGCTGAGTCACCGTAGCAACCCGGCCGCCGAAAATCGGATCATCGAGACTCGCCGACATCGCCAGACGGGTAACATCCCCCGACGCCGCCCCATAAACCAGAGTCCCATCAGCCGGCAGCGGCCCCTTAACGCGAGCCAGCACCAGCAGACTGCTGCCGCGTTCGATCTCGGTATTACCAGGTTCAATCGTGACCGAGAACTCCCCCCCGGCCGCCGCTGCCGCACGCCGCTTGGCCTGCTTAGCAAGAGTGGCCTTGGACGGAGGCAGCAGAATCACCAGGCTGGCCAGAAACAGGGCCAAGGTCGCATATTGAGACACCACAGCGAGCGCCATCCGCCGCCGCGAGATGACCTTCCACCACGGATGTGCTTCCGCATGCGCCACCGCCTGCTCCATGACGGCCTCTTGCAGAAATCCGTAGCGTCCATGCGGCAACGCCGGTGCTTGCTCGACCGCCGCCAGAAGGCAGGTGTTCAAGTCGGGATACTTCTTCTCGATCCGCCGAGCCACCGTGACCGGCCCCGGAGCCGAGATGCCACACCGCCAGATCACCGCCGCAATCGCCGCCAGACCTCCGGCCAGAGACATCAAGACCACCGGCGGCATCCGGCGAACATTGAGATTCAGCCCCCCTGAAGCCAGCACCACAGCCGCAGCGGCCAACCAGAATGCCGCCAGAACCTGCCAGTAAAACAGGTGCCGGTAGCGCTGAGCGACATAATCCAATTCACAATCAAGTCGGTCCTGAATCATAACCGGGGACCTTTTCCTGTAGCAGAACTCGCCAGAGTTCTGACCGTTTTCGCAAACTCAACCGATGTCTGGCGACTTCGGCTACGTCGGTGTTGCAGCCGCGGTGCGCAGCTCACGAGCCGCTCGGCCCGCTAAAAAACTCTCTAAAATCAGCGTACCAAGTGCCAGGACTACCAACCAACGCCAAATCTTCTGGCGGCCTTCCAATTCTGTATCGCGATGCTGGCGGACTCGCTCCAGCCGTTCGTTCCGCGTCAGTTCAATCCCCAACTTGACGCCGCTTTGGGCCAGTTGATCCAAGTCGAGCGGAGCCGTGTTGCTTTCTGCCGCCGCCAGATTCACGGCAAATCGTGTCGGCTGGGGACTTGTCTTCGCCAGATAAATCCCGGGGCGATCGGTCGCAGCAAATGATGTCTGCCCCGCCTCCAGCCGAGTCTCCTGCCTGCCGGGCCCTACGACAGCGATGGCACTCTTCCCCTGCTGTGCCGGCAGCGCGACCGGTTCGTGGATACTCACCCCGGCGGCGACTTCTGAATCCTTTCCGGCCAGATCGAGAACCGCCCCGATCAACGGGACGAACTTCGTCGACAGCGCCAGTTGACTGTCCCCCGGCTGCCACCCGCTGGTGAGAGCAATCACGCGCCCGTGCCCCGACAGACGCTCCAGCAGCGCAGGCTCGCCATTATCGAACCGCGCCACGACGTGCGTCTTCGTCGGGGTCTTCATGGTCAATGGCACATGCTTCCAGAAGTGAATCTTCGTGAAGTCGCTGTAACGGGGACTGGCAAACGGTGCGAATAGCGGATGGGCAAAGTCGATCTCGCCGAGCAACAGGTACTTCCCTGGGGCCGCCACTGGCGTCTCGGCCGACGCGAGTTCCACATCGTCGATGAAGGCTGGTATGAGCTGCGCGGCGTCACGGTTTTCGGGGACGAGTAACAACAGACCGCCCCGTTCGACGTACGATTTCAGCGACGTCTGCCACTCCGGCGAGATCGCTCGCGAGACCACAACCGCACCGGGCGGCGGATCGGTGGGCGTGAATAATGGCTTCTTGTCATCCACCAACCGTACTTCGACCTGACGCAACGGGTCATTCGCTACCGCCAATCGTAAAAAGTACTGCAGGCCCTCGGGACTGTCGAGTTTGTCGGTCCCGACATACAGCATCGTGACCGCCTGCTTGCGCGGCGGAACCACGTAATACGCATTGTCGAATTCCTGATCGTCCCCCCGCAGTACGATGCACTCAGCGGTCAGATCATCCACTCCCCGCGGCAACTTGATGACGCGACTCTGTCCCGCCGGGACGTAGACGCCAGTCTCGCCCGGCCGCTTGATGAATGACGGCTCTTTCGCCCACGCGAGAAAAAATTGATCAACCTTTGAATCCGCGGCATTGACGACTCGGACCCGCGTCTCGGTCAGTTCATCGCCTTCTTCGTTCGGCAGGATTTGGGCGGTGGCGTTCGTGGTCTTGGCCAAGGCCACGCGATGCGCGACAACGGGCACCTGCTTGGGCCACTCAAACGACCGCAGCGCATCAATCCGGCTCCCCACCTGAAAATCGCTAATCACGACAATCTGCGGTTCGAGAGCCGATTGCTGCACGTCACTTGTGGAATCAATCTCACCCGCCACTGCGACCAGGGCGGTGCCTAAGTCAGTCGAACCCCAATCGGGCTTTAACTCTCTCAAACGAGTCCGGACGACCCCGGGCTTGTCGGCAATCGGCCCCGCTCCTTCTTTGGCAAAATCGATGATGGTTTGCAGCCGGTCCCCAAACGCGAACAGGGCGACGTCGTCCTGAGGATTGAGATCATCGAGCTCCTTCTCGGCCCGCTTGACGGCTTGCTGCCACAGGTCTCCGCGACGCATGCTCGCACTCGTATCGATCAACAGCGCCACCCGACGTCCCGACAGATCACCCAGTGACAACAGCGAGGCCTCACGCAGGAAAGGTCGCGAAAATGCAAACACCACCAGCGCCAGTGCGGCCAATCGCAGCAACAGGAGTAACAGTTGGTCGAGCCGACTCCGGCGAGTGAGTTTGGGGACTGTCGGCGACAAGAACATCAACGAGCTGAAGTCCTGACGTCCGCGCGGGGTCCGTCGCACCAGATGAAAGATCAGCGGCAGCGAGAGCGCCGCGAGACCTGCCAGGTAAATCGGGACCAACGCACCCATCAACGACCTCCCGGATTGGAAGATCGAGCGGCTCCCTGCCGGCGAGCCACCGGGCGGCCACGTCGCAGGCGGGCATTCAACAAATCGAACAACGCCATATCGAGCGGCTGGTCGGTGGTCAGTTCGTAATAGTCCATGCCATGGCTGCTGCAGATGCGTTTCAATTCATTCGCATGAGCCGCAAACTTGGCCTGATAGCTGGCCCGGACGGCGTGCGGATCGACATACAATTCGCGACCGCTTTCCATGTCAAAGAAAAGCGACTCGTCCTGAAACTGAAAGTTGACTTCGACCGGATCCAGCGTCCGGATCAGCACGACGTCATGCCCCTGGGACCGCAGGTATCCCAGCTTGGTCTCCAACATTTCGATGGGCGCCAGTAAATCCGACAGCAATACCACCAAACCCCGCTTGCGGGCCGTCCGGGCGATTTGCTCCAGCGGCAGACTTAAATCGGTCGCGGTTCCGGCGGGGGCCTGTTCGAGGCACATCATCAGGCGATGCATGTGCCCCGTACGAAAGCGAGCGGGAAGGTAATCACGAATGGCTTGGTCAAACGTGATCAGCCCGACGGCGTCTCGCTGCAGCGTCAGAAAGTAGGCAATCGTAGCGGCGACGGTCTTGGCGTACTCGGCCTTGTTGTACTCACGCGGGGCAGAGCGAAATGCCATGGAGCGACTGAGATCGACCAGCAGGTAGCAACGCAGGTTGGTTTCGTCCTCGAAGCGCTTGAGATAGTAGCGATCCGACCGGGCAAAAAGTCGCCAGTCGAGAAACCGCAAATCGTCGCCGGGGGAGTACTGACGGTACTCGGTGAATTCGACCGAAAACCCGTGGTACGGACTGCGATGCAGGCCGCTGAGAAAACCGTCGACCACCGCCTTGGCACGGAGCTCCAGATTCTTGATCCGCATCAGCGCGGTCGGGTCGATGTGCTGTAGTCCTCGCGCGCCTCGGCCGGGGCTGGCTTTCGATGCATCCGGAGATTGACGGTCGAGCGACATGAGTAATCCGACAGTGCTAAATTGTCCGGGGCCTTACGGCACCCGGCTCACCTGGGGAATTTGTTTTGTCGATTATTTCGGCGGCTCAATCGTCTCCAACAATCTTCGAATGACATGATCGACGGAGATCCCCTCGGCTTCGGCTCGGTACCCGACCAGGATACGGTGCCGCAATGTCGGAGCAACCAGCGCTTTGATGTCGTCGACCGTGGCGTGAGCCCGGCCGTTCAACAATGCGCGTGCCTTGGCCCCCAACACGGCGTACTGAGCGGCTCGTGTGCCGGCACCCCAGCTCACCCAATCGTTGATGAACGCGGGAGTCGTCGGTTGGCCGGGACGGCTGGCGGCGGCGAGCCTCACCGCGTATCGGACCACGTTTTCGGCGATGGGGACTTTCTGGACGACCTCATGAAAGCGGCGGACGTCATCGCCAGTGAACAGGGACTTAATCGGTGCGGCTCGGCGTGAGGTTGTCTGCTGGACGACGGTGACCTCGTCGTCTTCGGGGAGGTAATCGATCAGGACGTTGAACATGAACCGATCGAGCTGGGCTTCGGGGAGCGGATACGTCCCTTCCATCTCGATGGGATTTTGCGTGGCCAAGACGAAGAAGGGTTCATCCAGCGGATACCGCACGCCGGCAATCGTCACTTGATGTTCCTGCATGGCTTCCAGCAAGGCCGCCTGGGTCTTCGGCGGCGTGCGATTGATTTCGTCCGCCAGGATCATATTGCCGAAGATCGGTCCCTTTACGAACTGCATCCGGCGATGTCCGTCAGCCGCCTGTTCGAGAATCTCGGTGCCGGTGATGTCGGCCGGCATCAGGTCGGGGGTGAACTGGATGCGCTGGAACTTCAGATCGAAGATCTGGGCGATGGAGCGCACCAAGAGCGTCTTGGCGAGACCCGGGGCACCGGTGATCAGGCAATGCCCGCCGGCGAACAGGCTGATCAGCATCTGCTCGATGACATCCGCCTGCCCAATGATGGCCTTAGACAGCTCGGCGTCGATCCGTCGGCGGCTGCCGCGAATCTGTTCTACGGCCTGCTGCTCCAACGCAAATTCGTCGAGTTCCTCGGTCACGGTGTCTGTTCCCCCCTCTACATTCGCTGCGTCAATGCTTCGCCGTAGGATGATGGTGGTGACCGCGGTCCGTCCGGTTACCTCATCAATGCGTCATGGCATAAGTTACGATATTTATCCCCAGCGGATACGACCATTTCTCGGAGAATTCCTTGAAATAGGTCGCATCCTCACCCTCGCGCTCCCACCCGTCGCCGAGATCCGTGTTGTGGCAGATGATGGCCATCATGCGGCCCTTGTCGTCAAATATGCCGCGGTAATGGGGCTCCTGGGCGTCAGGACGTCCCTCGTCGGTCCGGCCGCTGTACCAGGCATGGATACTGGGTACCTGCGGCTTCTTCTTCAGATCATAGACGCAGTGGAAAATCTCGTGTTCCAAGGGGAGTTCTTGAGGTTCCCGATCAGGAAAGACGCGCTTGATGTTCGCGTAGAAATTGTCCCATTCATATTCGCCCCAGAAGTCGTCTACCATCAAGAAGCCGCCGTTTAATAGATAGCGGCGTAGGCCGGCCACTTCTTCGTCCGACAGATACATCTGCCCCGGTTCGATCATGTAGAGGAATGGGTAGTCGAAGATCGCCTCGTCGGTGAGTTCGACAATCTTCCCATGCGGATCGACTTCCAAGGCAGTCAACTCGTGCAGCCGATACGAGAAATTCAGGTCGCTGTCCGGGTAGTCCGTGGCCCATTTGCCGCCACCCCAACCGCCGCCGCCATGCGACGAATACTTGATCCGGGCAAACGTAAAGAGATCGGACTTGAACTTCGGGTCGGTTTCCCAGACGGGCACGCCGCCGCGATCCACGTTCGCGGGATCGACGAAACGTCTGCGCATACCGCGCTGGGCAATGGCTGTCGTCGACACGATCAGCAAAATGACCACGGGAATCAGCAACCGTGTCGTGCGGCTCATGGCTCGATCTCCGTGGGCAATGGTGGTGGTGGCGGATTGGCTGGAGTCGCCTGCTCGGTGGCCGCGATGATGTCTAATAACTGCCGATGCGCCGCTCGAAACCGAGGCGCTTCTTCCACCGCTAGCAAGGCATGGCGTTTTGCCTCAGACAGAGCACCGGTCCGCTGGAGCGTCTTCGCCATTTGCAAATGGAGCTCGGCCGCGTCGATGGGATCGAGCAACAGCAAGGCCCGATAGCTGTCGACCGCCAGGGCGTCGTCATTCAATTTCTCAGCCGCCGCTGCGGCCAGGCGATGCGGAACTGGCTGGAGCGGATTCACCGCCAGCCAGCGCTCCGTGTACTTCTTAGCCAGCTCCCATTCGCCTGCCTGTGACGTCAATTCGGTCATCCGAGCGATCATCTCCAGATTGTCGTCGGACAATTGTGCGAGAGCTTCCCAGGCGGCACGCTCCGCGGCAGGATCGTTCAGTTCCTTCGCCACGCGCGCCATGAGTGGATAAAGACCATCACCCCCTTCATCGCCCGGATAGAGAGTCAGCATGGCTTTCAGCGTGTCATTCGCTGCATCCCATTTCTTCTCAGCGACGAGTTGCCGCGCCAGGCGTTGCAGGGCGGCATAGTTCTTAGGGTGTTTCGTCAGCCAGGCACTTAACTGCGAGGGATCAGCCCGAGTCGGCAATTCGGGAACAGTCCAGTCAGCGTTCGGCGCCATGGCCTCGGCCTGAACTCGCGCAAATCCAATGAACTCCGCATTCAGTTCTTCCAGCGAACCTGTATGACGAACCAGCGATTCGTTGATCGTAATGCCATTGCCGAGATCTTGGAGAATCTTCTTCAGGACGTCGATCCCGTGCTTCTCGATCAAGAACTCGACGACCAGCGATGATTCGAAATAGGCAAACTGCAGATGTTGGGCGCTCGCGGGCCGCAGAAACGCACCGCTCAATTCCGCGACCGGGGTGAGTTCATCACCCAACAACATCTTGCGGAACAGCGGATTAACGGTCTGCCCCCAGGTGGGATCGGCCTGCCGTTCCTCGTACACGGAAATGCCCTCGCTCAGCCATCGGGGCATGCGATTGTGAGTCTTTTGCAGCGTCACCACGTGGCAGAACTCATGCCAGAGAGTTGACTCCCAACAAGTCGGATGGCCCCCCTGGGACGCCGGGCTGTTGGCCGTGATCACGGTCCCAAAACAGACCCCGAGGAACCCCGCACCACCGGGCAAGCCAAACGTCCGGATCGCAAAGTCTTCCTGCTTGGGAAACATCTCCACGATGATCGGCGACTTCAGTTCAACATCGTACTTGGCGCACAATTTCTGCTTGGCGCGCTTCAAAAGATCCAGCACCCGGTGACCATAGATTTCAGCCTCGCGGGCATCCATCCGCGCGACGATCCCATCGGATTCGAGCGTGCGGAACTTATTGACACTCTCCTGTAACGTGACCAGGTTGTGAGCCACAACGTTGTAACCATCCGCCTGATTCACCTCTTCGGCCAATTTCCAGCCTTCAGCTTCTCGGCCCAATCGCAACAGGTCTTGAGCCAGTTGCATCTTGGCGGGCAGGAACTTCGGATCGAGCAACAGGGCGGCTCGCTGGTGTTCGGCCCCTTCCGCAAAGCGATACTTTTGCGACAGCTTCTTACCAATGAGGTGGTCGACCTCGGGGTTCGTCGTCCAGTGTTTCAAGCCAAAATCGCGGTGAGTCCGTTCACGATCGGGCTGATTCTGCAGATGGGCGATGATCGCCCGATAAGCCGCGGCACGGGGCTGATGCGGATTGATCACGGCGATGTGCTCCAGGACGGTATCCGCATCCTCATAGCGCTCCGAATCCACCAATGAATCGACCGTCATCAGCAGCGCCCCGATGTGATTGGGGTTCCGAGCCAGCACGGCCTTCAGCGCGGCGTCGGCCTTGGAGGCATCGCTGGGAGCATAGGCCAGCGCCAAGCCAAATTGGGCTTCCGTTTCCTTGGGGTCGAGCTTTGCGGCCTTCTCATAGGACTCGGCAGCGAGAGCATAATCTTGCTTATCGAGAGCCAATTCACCGCTGGCGAGATAGGCCGGGACATAGTTCGGCTGTTGGCGTTTGATGATGTTGTAGGCACCATCCAGGATCTTCTTCGGATCCAGCCCCTCACTGAGGAGGAAGCGGCCCACGATGATGCGATTGGGGGCGTCGCTGTAATAGCCTGGGGTCTGCTGGATGAGGGTCCCGATTTGCTCATTGAGTTGGGCGACCCGCGGTAGTTGATTGGTATAACGACAAACTTCACGCCCCCACCAGCGGATTTCAATACTGCGGGGAAACGATTTCAGAGCCGCTTCAAAGGTCACGGCCGCGTCGGCATAGCGTCCCAGTTCGAGCTCCGCCCGCAGCTTCCACAGCGGGTTGGATTCGATGTAGGCACTCGACTTAAACGCCAGAGTGGCAGCCCCCACGCATTCTTCGTATTTGCCGGAGCGAAAGAGTTCACCCGGTTCGGGAGCATCGGCGGCCCGCACCAGCGAAGTCGCGCTCAAAATGAGCAGAGCCGCAACGAAACAAGGCAGAAGGCGAAAGAAATGCTTCGAAGACAAACCGGCGAAATGGAAACAAAGTGCCCGCCTGCTCGCGATGAGCGAGTGAAAGTGCGGAATGGCACTGTGATGTCCATTCATAGGCCAAGCCCCTCTTACAACAGAGCTGACAACCGGCTTGATCCCGATCACATCCCTGTGGATTGCGTGGTGTTCTGGACGCGCGGACCTTATCTTACTCCAAGAGCAACTTCGATGCCAGAGGCGGCCAGAGGCCGTCGCTCTTTTCAGACCGGGGACGACAGCGAATGAAAAGAGGCAGCGAATGAATGCGATGCTGGTAGAACGACACGGAATAATATCATTCGCTGCCTGCTTTAATTCGCTGCCAATTGTGATACGTATCAAAACCGAAGTCAGGAAACACATCATGCGTCGAGTTGTCCGCTTTGTGTTGTTGGTGGTCGTGTGCTGCGGAGCAGAGCTCGGATATGGGCAGGAAGCCAACTCTCTGGAGAGCTATATCCGCCTGCACTACACGAAGCAGGAA
>JAQGHS010000326.1 GCA_028291605.1 Planctomycetaceae bacterium
GCTGGGCGGCGATTGCATCGAACAGATTGAAAGCCGGCTGGGAACGTCAAATTTTCTGGAAATGGCGCGTGAAATTGCCCTGTGCCACCACGAACGGTGGGACGGGACCGGGTATCCGAACGGCATCGCCGGCGAACATATACCATTGGCGGCACGCATCATCGCCGTCGTGGATGTGTATGACGCGTTGTCCGTGCGGCGGGTTTATAAAGAGCCCTTTCGGCACGAGAAATGTGTCCGGATCATTCGTGAAGGGGCTGGGACGCAGTTTGATCCGAACATTGTCAAAGTCTTTCTCGAAATTGAGGCCGAATTTCAGCAGTGGGCTCGTGAGATGTCGGACTGCTTTGCAGACGCGGATGATGAGGGGACTGCCGATGTGCCGGCGATGACTTCTGAGCAGGAACAGATCCTGACTCGAGTCACTTCCAACGAAGAATTCTGTCGCCCCAGTGCGGAACTGGTGACGGCAGCCGCGACCAACAATCCGACCTTTCGAGAAACTAATAATGGGGCGTGATTGTGACCATCAAACAGAAAAATGACCTGGCCCTGGAACTGTCCCTGATCATTGTCATTGTGGGATTGACCTGCCTGATGTATCAGGTGCCCGGCGTCAAGATGGTGGTCTTGAATTTGTTCTTCCTGCCGGTGTTGCTGGGGGCATTCTTTCTCGGCCGCTATCGTGCCGGCGTGCTGGCATTGTTGAGTGTCGTGCTGGTGACGATTATCGCCGCCCAGGATTTTTCGCAATTTGCCGCATTCCGATCTCCACTGACGAGCGCTCTCGCCATCACGATCTGGGGTGGCGTATTGGGTCTGACGACGATTCTCGCCGGGACGCTGAGCGACGAACGATCGACGCAGATGTCCGAATTGCACGAAGCCTACATCGGTGTCATTGAGGTCCTGTCGAAGTATCTGCACAGCGTGCATCCCCAACTTCAGGACCGTCCGGCACGTGTCGCGGAACTCAGTCAGCGCGTGGGCGAACAGATGCGTTTGACATCGCGTGAGATCGACGATATCCGGGTGGCCGCGATGCTCCAGGAGATGGATCACATCGAGATTACGGCGCGCGTGGTACGGAAGGCGATCGGCAATCTGGATGGCGAAAACGCCAAGTCGATTGAGTGCACGTTCAATGGTGCTGATCTGGTGCAATCGCTGGGCGGAGTGATCAGCGGAGCGTTACCATTGTTGCGTCGCTTCGATGATACGGTCCTCGGTGCGGAAATCAGCCTGAACGCGGAAGGCAATTCGAGCCCGCCGATTGGCGCCCATATTATTCGAACGGCTCGCGCTTATGATCGGCTGGTATTTGGCCAGAACGCGATCCCAGTCAGGGATTCTTCAGACGCCTTGAATGAGCTTAAGGCGGGTCTTCATGGGAGCCATCTGCCTGAAGTTTTGCACGCCCTGGAGCAAGTCGTGGTGCCGCCAGCTGCGGATAGCAAGGCTCGCCCTGTGAAGGCGACGAAACCGGCGCCGACGGGCTCGCGAAACGTGGCGGCGCTGTAGGCTCTGGTAGCGGGACCTTATTAGACTTCCGCCGAATACCGTCGATTCTCATCTGTCGTTGATCCCCAAGCGACAATTACGACCGCAAGCCCATTCGAAAGGCTTCCGCCGCTGACTACCGACGTCGAGCTTTCCGAGCTGAAAGGCGCATCATTCAGATGCCAAACTCGCTCCCACGCTTGAGTCCTCTGCGGTGACCGTCCAGAATACCAAGCTGTCCTTCTGCTGATTGTCACCTTCGTTTTTCGAAATAAGGATTGCTATGCGCTGTAGTTTTGACTGGTCTGCTCGCCTGGTCCGAGTCACAGGCTGTGCGGCACTGCTGCTGTCGACGTCGATCGCCTGGAGTGCTGATGCGGAAAAGGAGTTGACTCAACAGCCGGAAGTGCTGCCCGCGCGGCAGGGGACCGAAGAAGGTCCAGCCCAGGTGGTCGCGAAGCCTGCCATCACCAATGAAGTGTTCGATCAAGGTCCCGTCGCGCAGTGGATTTGGGGGGCCAGCAATGATCAAAACTATGTATTTCAAACCAAGTTTACCGGTCCAGCCAAGGCGACCCGGCTGAAAGCGACGGCCGACAATGCCTGTACCGTGTGGATCAACGGGACGAAGGTCCTCGGTGATGATGACTGGGCCGCGGCGACCGAAGTTGATATCACCAAACATGTCAAAGCAGGTGAAAACGTTATTCAGGCCGAGGCTTCCAATGCCGGTGGTCCGGCTGCTTTTATCTTGAAACTGGCTCTGACTGGTGAAGATGGCAAGACGCAGTATGTCGTCAGCGATTCGAGCTGGAAGTCGTCAGCCAAGCGTGATTCCACGGAATTGGCTGATGTCCGCGTGGTGGCCAAGCTGGGGGACGCGCCTTATGGGGATCCCCTTGCCAAATCGGCAGTCGAGGGTGCGGCGGGGCCGACTGACTTGTTCAACTTGCAGCCTGGATTCCAGGTCGAACGGCTCTTCACAGTTCCCAAGGATCTCCTGGGTTCGTGGGTCTGCATCACATTTGATAACAAGGGGCGGCTGATTGCCAGCGACCAGGGTGATAAGGGACTATGTCGCATTACGGTGCCGGCGATTGGTAGTCAGGATCCTGTTAAGGTCGAACGTCTGGATGTGAAGATCTCTGCGGCTCAGGGGATGTTGTACGCCTTCGACGCGTTATACATCTCGGTCAATGGCGGACAGGGAAGCGGTCTCTATCGTGCCAAAGACACGAACGGCGACGATCAATATGATGAAGTCGTGCAGCTCGCGAAATTCCAAGGTGGCGGTGAGCATGGTCCGCACTCGTTGCGGCTGTCGCCCGATGGGCAATCGATCTATGTCGTGTGCGGTAACCACACTCTGGCACCCGAAAAGATCGATGCCAGCCGCCTGCCGACCAATTGGAGCGAAGATC
Source organism: Planctomycetaceae bacterium (assembly GCA_028291605.1). Lineage (GTDB taxonomy): Bacteria > Planctomycetota > Planctomycetia > Planctomycetales > Planctomycetaceae > JAKFVC01. Next base: position 2,922 of record JAQGHS010000326.1, read on the forward strand.
ATTTACTGCCGCGCCAATGGGATGCCAACGGTCACGCCCGCGGAATTCTGGCCCCGGGCGGATGGGTCGCCAAGACTGATCCCGAGGGGAAGACTTGGGAAATCGTCAGTGTCGGATATCGGAACCAGTTCGATTTCGCTTTCAATGCCGACGGCGAGATGTTTGTTTATGACTCGGACATGGAGTGGGACTACGGGACGTCTTGGTATCGCCCGACTCGTGTGAACCATGCTCCCAGCGGGAGCGAAATGGGTTGGCGCAGCGGCACGGGAGTCTGGCCCTCCTATTACATCGATAGCTTGCCAGCCATGGTGGATATTGGTCCCGGGTCGCCGGTGGGGGTGACGTTTGGGTACGGAGCCAAGTTCCCCGCCAAGTACCAGAAGGCTCTGTTTATTTGCGACTGGACCTTCGGCACGATGTATGCGATTCACCAGGAACCGAACGGTGCCACGTACAAAGGTGTGAAAGAGGAGTTTATCTCGCGCACTCCCCTGCCCCTCACCGACAATGCGATTGGTCCCGATGGAGCCATGTACTTCACCGTTGGCGGCCGTGGGGCCCAGTCGGAATTGTTCCGGGTGACTTATGTTGGCAAGCAGCCGACTGATCCTGTCGATGCCCATGACGCCCAGTTTGCGGACCAGCGGGCGCTGCGACAGCAGCTTGAGCAATACCACAAGCCGTCTGGAGATGGTGCGTTG
>JAQGHS010000556.1 GCA_028291605.1 Planctomycetaceae bacterium
GCAGGCAGCAAGCGATCCACCGTGGGACTCGCGGCCAGCAAGCAACGAGTTCGATACCGAAGACGAGTGGCAGGACGATCGTCAAGAAACGGTCCAGCCCATTCACCGGCGGCCAGGCACATCGCAAATGCAGCACACGATAACCAGCAAGCAATCCCAGACCAAGGCCGAGGACACACGCCAGATTGATTCGTTCGGCCGTGGCAGCAGACCGCGTCCAGCCAGTCGCCAGCACGCAGAGCGCGCTGACGACGGCGGCCACAGTCATGGCTTGCATATACAGTACCGGATCGGGCATCCGTTACTTGCGCGTCCCTTCGAAGTCGATGTAAATGAGGGCCTCGTCGCCGATCGGCCCGATCTGTGTCTTGTCGAAACCGTAGTCGCTGCGTTTGAGTGCCAGGCTCGTCGAGAAGCCGACTCGCTTCGTGCCTTTCCAGTCGATCTCTTTGCCGCCTTCGAGAGCAATCGTGACCTTCTTGGTCACGCCATGCATCGTGAAATCTCCGGTGACGTCGTAGCCACCCTTGCTCGCTTTGACGCTGGTGCTCTTGAAGTCGAGGGTCGGGAACTGCTTGGCGTCGAAGTAGTCGGGTTGTCGTAGGTGCTCGTCGCGGGCCTTGTTACCAGTATCAACACTGTCGGCTTTAATGGACAGTTCGAAGGTCGACTTGGTGGCATCAACGCGATCGAGAGAGAACTTACCGCTGACTTCATTGAACCGGCCGTGAATCCAACTGATGTCGAGATGTCGGGCCTTGAAGCTGACCGAGGAATGGACCAGATCGAACGTGTAATCGTCCGCGGCCAGAGCGGTCTGGGCCACCGCACACAGGCTCATTCCCACTGCAACGGACATCACCAAGGCTGAGAAATAGCGGCGCATAAGCATGTTCCTTACGAATCAGAGTTCCGGGATGTTCATTCGCTGTGCGATCAGCACACTGGCGTATGGTATTACCGGCCGGACTGCGAGTAAAGCTGGCGGATGTTGTCGCCTGACTCTCCGAGTCGGGAGCGTGAATCAAAGACGTCCCGACTCGGAGAGTCAGGCTACAGGTTCGGGTGACGCCTCGCTCTTGGAAAGGCTAAGCGAGAATATCGTGGATGACATGACCATGAACGTCGGTCAGGCGGAAGTCGCGTCCGCCGTAGCGGTAAGTCAGCTCCTCATGGTCGATGCCGAGTTGATGAAGAACCGTGGCCCACATGTCGTAGACCGTGCTCTTGTTTTCGACGGCATAGTATCCCAGATCGTCGGTCGCGCCGTAGATGGTCCCGGGCTTCATGCCACCGCCAGCGAGCCAGACGCTGAATCCATAAGGATTGTGATCGCGGCCATCGCTGCCCTGCGAGAACGGGGTGCGGCCAAACTCTCCGGCCCAGACGATCAGCGTCTCATCCAGCAGGCCCCGAGCACGCAGGTCCGCAATGAGTGCCGCAATCGGTTGATCGACCTGCAACGCCATCGCCCCGTGTCCCGCTTTGAGTGCTCCATGCTGATCCCACGGGTTGGGTGCTCCGCCGGCGCCGATGTTTTGCGTCAGACAACTGAGCTCAATAAACCTGACGCCGCGCTCCACCAGGCGGCGTGCCAACAGGCATTGCCGAGCATAGGCTGCTTTTTCCGGGACGGGCGAATCCAAGCCGTAGAGCTACTGCGTATGCTCCGTTTCACCCGAGATAACACACAGTTCCGGCACCGAACTATGCATGCGGAAAGCGGTCTCATAGTTCTGAATCGCGGCCTCGACTTCCGCATCGTCAGCCGTAGCCGCGAGAAATGGTTGATCGAATTGCTTGACGAAATCGAGTCGGCTGCGCTGAGACCTCTTCGAATCGCGCGGGCGAATATTGCGAATTGCTTCCTGCTGGTCGGCCTTCAGAATCGATCCCTGGTGCTGACTGGGCAAAAAGCCATTACTAAAGAGGCTGACTCCGCCATGAGGAGCGACCGCGCCACCACTTTGCAGGACGACATAACCGGGCAGATCGCGGTTTTCCGTTCCCAAACCATAGGCTGCCCACGCTCCGGCACTGGGATAGCCCATAATCGGGAAACCGCTGTGCATAAAAAAGTTTGCTTGAGCATGCTCGTTGAGCGCCGACGTCATCGAGCGAATGACGGTCAATTCGTCGACGACTTTGGCGATGTGAGGAAACATGCTGCTGACGGGAATGCCGCTTTTTCCCGAGGGGGCGAACTCGAACGGACTGGCCATGATATTGCCGTTGTTATTGAACATGGTCCGTTCAATCTTCACTGGCATCGGCTTGCCATGATCCTTCTGCAGTCGCGGCTTGGGGTCGAACGAATCAACATGAGAGACGCCGCCGGACATGAAACAGAAGATCACATGCTTCGCACGGGGGGCATGGTGCGTTTTTTTCAATGCCGCACCGAGAGGCAGGTCGGTGGGCCCGGCCTGTCCCGATTCGGCCAGCATGCCAGCCAAGGCCAATGCTCCGAATCCCGTCGAACATTTTTGCAACATTTGACGACGTGATATCGGTCGATGATTGAGGGCCGCGGTAAACATGCTTGGTTCCTTGGGCGATGTTAGCCCGAACGAACTAAAGAAGATTGTATTGGAGAGCCCCGTCCCGTAAGGGCGGGGGTAGGGAAACGACTCACATTGCCAAACCGGCGTCCTAGATTGACATGGCGAACTTTAATGACCGCAATTGAACTCGATGTCGCTACCCCACCCCGTGGCTAACGCCGCCGGGCTCACCAGCTGAATGTATTCTGCAGTTCCACTTCGTCGTGGAGTGATTGTGTTACCTGAGATAAATGAACTCTTTGAATGTAAACAAAGTATGTGCCAGTTCCGTCCAGACAGCTTTGCCATCCCCAAGCTCCGGGACCGACCCCAGAGCACTGATCTCTGCTTCAAGGGTCCGGATGTGTTGGCGTGCACTAGCGATCGACGCACGGTCGGATTCACTCAATGCGGCGATAACTTGAGCTTCCGATACGAAGTATGGAGCGGATTGAGATGTGGCTTGAATCTCATCGGCCGTCAACGCACGGTCATAAAGTTGTGCCCGCAAGATCCGCCCCGAGAGCATCCGATTCCCCCCGGCTGGCAAATGGCGAATTCCGAACCCGATCACCGCAGAGCCTGCTTTGAACTCAACCGGCCCCCTGCTTTGATACGGTTTGCCGTAAGGCTGGCCATTCCGATAGCCGACGATGCGGCCATCTTCATGATAGACAATCGCCAGATGCACCGACTGTTTGGCCGCGTCCTGATCCGCTGGACCGTTGAACGGCAGAGTCCGGTTGAAGCCGTCGCTTCCCGCCATCCACTGGCGAGGGGCTTGCTCGGCAAACACAATCGCATCGAACACCACCCCATCTGGCGTCTGGATCGTCATGACTCCACCACCAGATTGATCCAACGTTCCCAGCTGAACCCAGGCTTCAAGCGTCTTCGCTTTAATGTTTTGTTTAATGGGAGCAGTGATGACATGGGCCTGCTGGCTCACGACCAGTGTCCCGTTCTCGACCTGTGCTCCGCCGCGAGCAACCCCGTGGGCCGGACCAATCGCATCCTGCAGATCGCCTTCAAATTCCCAGAGGCTGATCGGTTTGGGGACGACTTGCTCGCCAGCGGCCGTCTTCGTTTTAGCCTGTTCGATCAGCCGAGTTCGCACCGGCTCGAGCAACTTGTTAATCGCCGACTGCCGTTGATCAATCTGCTGACGCAGGCCGGCAATCTGCTCCGTTACTTTCGCGTAGTTGGCCTTTGTCTCAGACAGATAGGACTGCAACTGAGTGACTTCACCGGACTGCGCCGGCCGTCCGAAGGCTCTCATGAACATGGATTGAATTCGTGCTTCGTCGGATGCCAGTTGCTTGTCGCTCAGCACGCTGCTCGCCCAGGACGATGCCAATTCGGCGACTCGCGGATCGTTGAGCATGGTCAGCGATTGAGCTGGAACGTTCGTGGCATCACGGCGCCCCGTGGTCGTAAAGGGCTCGGGGAAATCAAAGGCCCGCAGAAATGGGTCGAGTGCATTGCGTTGGACTCGGACGTAAACGCTGCGGCGATTGGCGTTGCCATCCACCGGACCGCCGAACTGTTCAGAAAGGAGCCTTCCCGAAACTGCCAGAAGTGAGTCTCGAATCGATTCAGCTTCGAGCCGGCGAACGTTGGCGTGCGACAACAATCGATTATCGGGGTCGATTAGTAGCGCGCGTGGAGAGGGTTGCGACGCGAGTTGCCAGGTGTTCGAAGTGACCATCGAGCGAATCGCGGCTTTGATCGACCAGTGTTGTTCTTTGAAAACTGATGCTAGATAGTCGACCAGTTCTGGATGAGTGGGCTCTTGTCCCAACCTCCCGAAGTTGTCGGGAGTCGGGACAATCCCGCGGCCGAACACGTGGTGCCACAGACGGTTCACGATGACGCGGCGAGTCAGCGGGTTGTCGTCGCGCAGCAGGTCGTCTGCGAGTTGCAGGCGGCCGCTGTTCGTCGTCTTATAAGGCGTCGCGTCAATCGCTTCGAGGAAGCGACGCGGGACCGCTTCGCTGAGTTGTTTGTGATTGCCGCGTGTCATTAGCGGCTGATCGCGCCCTGTGGTTTCCTCCAACCCCGGTACGCGGGTCGAAACAACGATCTCTTCCTCGAGTCGGCGATATTCGGTCACGAACTGGCGTGCGGATGGCACCCCGTCCAGGTGGTTCGGCAGCAGGCCTTGCTTGAGACAGGCATTGAGCAGATGCGCCTGAGCGTCGGTGATCGAATCGACTTGCCAAGCCTTAACTGCAGCGGTCACCGCCGCGACGTAGCGGTCAGCCAGATCGTTAAGACTCGCAGGCGGCGAAGTGATCGAGAGTTCGAACACCGGATCGAGGAACTCCCGCGGCTCCGACGGAGCTGGATCACCCTTGCGGACGATGATGGCCTCACGAATTCCAAACCAGGAGCGGGGAGAATTGTTGACCATCAGCGGTGCGTCCTTGCCCGCTGTAATTTCGACGTGGATGTCGTCGCTGTTCCAGTACGTCAGGTCAAACCTTTGCCATGACCATTCCGGAGTCAACTGGGTAATTGGGAAGACAGTCCCGTTCCGAGGGTAATCCTGGACGACATACCGCACGCTCGCTCCACCCTCGCCGAGGGCTCGAACCCATAGCTCATAGTTGTCATCCAGGCGAACATAACCGGACTCAAGGCGAGCCACATGTTTGGCGCTCAGTCGATGTGAGTAGATGCCTGCAGGGTAGATGCCTGTCAGGACATTATCCGGAGCAGCCGACAGTGCGAAATCGCCAGCTGGCAGCGGCTTGTCAGGCAGCGTTGTCCCATCGCGAAACCACGTGGCGTAGTCTTCTGGCAGGGTGAGGTTCCAGCGCTTCCAATACGTGCGCTTGGCGTGTTCCTCGCGCTGACGGCGGTCGTTATTCCATCCGTCGACTTGGCCTTTCCAGGCTGCATCGAACGTCGCCCCGTCTGCGATGGATTTCCTCAACTGGAAAACAGGATTCAATAAGAGCTTCGGAGTATCTGCTTTCTTCCATGGACCATCGTCCGCAGTCAACAGACCGCGGAGTCGGGGTACGGCGGCCAGCCATTCGTTGGCAATCGCCGTCCGAATCTGCGGCTTGAGTGCCGTGAGTTGATCGCGATTGGCATTCAGTTTGTCTGGTGTATCAATCGCCACCCGACTTGGCCGGCAGGACCCCAGGATACCGAACAGCGCGTAATAGTCCTTCTGGCTGATGGGATCAAATTTGTGATCGTGGCAGCGGGCACAAGACACGGTCAATCCGAGGAATGCTTTTGAAAACGTATTTATCTCGTCATCGATGAATCGCACCTTCTCATCCAAAGCATCGGTGGGGGCAAACCCATGAAAGACCATTCGCCAATGAGCGGGACCAATCAACGATTCATTAATTCCTAATTGTTTATTAATACGAGGTTGCTCGAGCAGGTCACCGGCGATTTGTTCGCGAACCAATTGATCATAAGGGACATCAGAGTTGAGCGCACGAATGAGGTAGTCGCGGAAATGCCACCCATTTTCGATTGTCGGATCACCTTCGGAACCGTGTGAATCGGCATAGCGAATCCAGTCCATCCAGTGTCGTGCCCAATGCTCCCCAAATTGCGGACTGGCCAGCAGGTGATCCACCAAGTCTTCAATACCGCGCGGGCCTTTCAGCCGATTGGTCCAGAATTCCACCTCGGCGCCCGTGGGGGGTAATCCAATGAGTGTGAAATACAACCGGCGGATCAGAGTTCCTGGATCAGCTTGCTGGGCGGGTTCCAATTGCTGTTCCCGCAGTTTGGCCAGCACAAAGCGATCGACTGGATGGTCCGACCATTTGTTGTCGGGAATCACCGGCGCTGGAAGTGCGCGTATGGGTTGAAAACTCCACCATTGCTTACGCTTGGCGAGCGTTGTCTCCCAAGAGGTTGCCTTCGTGAGTTCGACTTCCGACGGAGCCTGATCGCGCGGATCAGGAGTACCCATGGCGATCCACTTTTCAAAATCGGTAATGACGCGTGCGTCGAGCTTGCCGAGCCCCTGCGGCATTTTGACGCCGTCGACTTCATGCCGCAGAATGGCCAATAACCGGCTTTCGGCCGGCTTGCCTGGAACGATCACCTTGCCGCTGGTTCCGCCTTTAAGAAACGCGTCCCGCGAGTCGGCCGCGAACTCGCCTTCCGCCAACTTCGCTGAGTTATGGCACCCATAACATTTCTCGATCAATACAGGGCGGATTCGAGTCTCGAAAAACTCAATCTGCGCAGCCGTTGGAGCTTCGGCCGCGGTTGCGGATTGAGGAGAGACTATTGCCAATGCGGTCAGCGCCGCGTAGATCAGATGAGTTGTTCGCCACATGGCCGGATCCCGTTCCAGAGTTGTGTTGTGTCGATGACTACCGAGCGACCGCTGTCCTAGTGCCGCGTGAATTCGTCCGAGGCCTGCCGAGCACCTTCGCGGACGATTTGTCCCAGGACTTCAAATTCGTCCTCGGGGATGCGCGATGACGGCCCGGCAATCGTGATGGCTCCGACGGGGGTCTGATGGCGGTCGAGAATCGGGGCTGCAATGCAATGAATTCCGGCCATGCCTTCGGCTCGATCGGTGGCGAAGCCGCGCTCGCGGACCCGGGCCAACTCGCTGCGGAATTCGCGTTTGGACGTGATCGTATTCTCAGTAAAGCGTTTGAACTGGATAAGGTTCACGGTCTCGTCCTGCTCGGCCTGGGGCAGAAAGGCGACGAGTGCCTTACCCGGCGCACAACTAAAGCAGGGACAACGAGCCCCCAGATCGGCAGAGTATTTGAACGGATGCAGTGACAGCAGTTGTTCGAGGATGACCATCTCGGTGCCGACCAGGCAGCACAGTTGGGTGGTTTCACCGGTCGTGTGCCGAATACGGCGCATGGCGGTAATCGCACATTCGGACAGGCCCCGCGAAGCAGTCGGTGGCTGCCCCAGTCGCAGAAAGCTGTTCGTCAGGAAGAATCGCTTCGAACCTTCCTCGCGTGACAAATAGCCGAGTTCCACTAGCGTGCGGGCGATTCTGAGTGTCGACGCGCCGGGTAGTGCCAGTTGATCCGAGATCTCGCGCAACGTCGCCCCGTCCGGTCGTTTGGCCAGCATTTCCAGCACTGCGAGCCCGCGTTGCAGATTGCCCGCTTCAGTTCCGGATGTTGTTTCCCCTGACTGGGAGTTCACTTTCATGTCGCGCCCTTGCGGTTTCATATTGGAAATCAATTCCAATAGTGAAACATGCTGGAGATTCAAAAGCAAGAGCGAAAGTGGCGTCCTCAGCAATGCGTGAGGCACTATCGTCAACCGCAACAGTAGTCTCGAACGCTATTTACTCGGCGGTGGTTGCAATTTCAGCCGGTGCTGAGTCACCTCGTTAACTTTGCCGCGGCTGTAGGTCAGCGGGAAATACTTGCCGTCGGCCCACAGCGGCAACAAGTCTCCATAGTGGGGGCTGCCGAGTTGCCCGGACTGCCCCGGTGTGCTGGTGGCCATGCCGCGGTCCCAATCTGCCAGATCCAGAACGTGCCGGTAAGAAGCACCGTGGATCTGCTGGAAGGTTTCGTTGTAGCGCGTGTTGTTCGGCGTGTGGCTGTCTCCCGAACGCTCGACCGGGCCGAGATTGAAAGCCTGTTCGTAATTCGGCCCCAGGCTGGCGAGGGGATGCCGCAAGGTGGCGGTGTGCAATTGGCCCCAGCGCCATTTCGAGGGATCGTCCCCCAGTAGCTTTTGTGTGCGGGGTACGGCTTTGGCAAACGTTTGCCGCAGGAGTTCATCGCGCGCCTTGGCGGGCTCCGGGCCGAAAGTGTTTTCAGCAGGATCGTTCAGTTGTCTTAGCACCGTCGCGATGTTGCGCAGGTCTCCCCGTTCGGTACGCAAATCCTTGGGAATACGCGAGGCGTAGAAGCCATCCATCAACTCTTGAAGCCAGACTGAATAGAGCGGGCCAGCGGACGAATCCTTGCTCAGATGGCCATCCCACTTGCGCAAGAGTGCCGCGAATGTATTGAGCTCTGTGGGAAGCTCGACCCCTTTGAGCAACTGGATTAAGGCCTGTGCCGGCAGTGACGTGCTTTCATGTTGGATGCTCTGAAAGTCCGCGAGCGTGAATTGGGGCTTCTCCGTAAGTCGCTGCTGAATGCGAAGAAAACGATAGGGGGTCTCGAATTCATAGCCAATTTCACGCGTGTAGCCCTTGGGCAAAATGTTGTGATTGGCGGTGGCCAGCCAGTGCTGAGGCGGGTTGAACGACTGGGGCAAATCTGCGACGGGGAGAAATCCCTGCCATTCATATTTTCCGGAGGCTCCTGGTACGGGCAGCAGCCCATCCCAGTTCTTGCGAACCGGCGTCAGCGCGGCGGCCACCCAGCCGATCGAGCCGGTGACATCGGCATAGGCAAAGTTCAGACACGGGATTTTCCACGATTCCAAGGCCTTGAGAAACTGCTCGCGGTTTTGGGCGCGGGATACGGCCAGGCTGCCGAGATAGGCGGCTCCTCCCGGTTCGCTTCCTGACCAGCGCAATGCAAATGCCAGGTGCTTCTGCTCGTCCTGATAGATGACGGGGCCGTGTCGCGTAAATCTCAGTTCGACCGGGACACCTGCCGCCTGGCCTTTGACGGGAATGGTTTCCTTTACGATTTTCATCGATTCCCAAGCATCACCGACGCGGTAACGTCTGGGATCGGAAGGATCGGTTTGTTCGACGTAGAGATCCGACTGATCGGTGCCGACAATCGTGAAAGCCCAGGCAATCTGCTCGTTGTGCCCGATCGCCACTCCGGGAAGTGATGGTTCGCCGCTGCCGATCACGTTCCAGCCGGGGGCGTGCAGATGGACAAGATACCTCAGCGAGGGCAGTCCGAGTGCCCTATGGGGATCGCCAGCCAGCATCGGTTTTCCTGAAGCCGACAGCGTCCCATCAATCACCCAGTTGTTGCTCTCCGAGGGTAGGGGATTAAACTTCAGCGGTTTCGTTGCGGCGAGATACCCCTGGACGATTTCCGGCTGGATCGTGTTGAGATCAAGTTCCGGCGCCGGTGCAAAATCTCGCATCGGGTCCGTGGGAACGATGAGTCGAGCTTGCTCCAATCCCACTTTGGCGATCAACCGAGCCCGTACGACTTCTCGCTGCCAGTTGCCCGTCATGATGATGCCTGACATGCGGCTGAGGATGTCTTCCGGTTTCCATTTCTGCGGTTTATAGCCGAGAATCTGGAACTCAATCGGCAACTTTTTGTCGGCATGGTCAATGAAGGCATTGATACCCTGAGTGAAGGCCGTCGCGATCTCCTGGGTGTCGGGTGAATAGCTCTGCCATTCGGTTTGCATGTCGCCGCGGTACAGCAATAATCGAGCGAAACGATCCCCTTCGACGGCCTGCTCGCCCGTGACCGCGGCCATTTCGCCGAGTCCCGTGCGTCGCCACGTATCGAGCTGAAACAGCCGATCCTGGGCGGCGATGAATCCCTGGGCGAAGAACAGATCGGGGGTATTCTTCGCATAGATATGAGGGATACCCCAGCGGTCCCGCCAGACCTCCACGGGTTCACTCAGACCGGTCAGCGGGATCTCGCCGTCAATTTGCGACAGTACGGCCTTCGCCTTTGTCAGGATCTGTTCAGGAGTGTCCGCGGCCCGCAGAACAGAGGGCAATGCGATGAGGGAGAACGTCAGATACCACGCGAGTCTTAACGAGCGGCCCATACTGTTCCTCGTTTTGTTGGCTGACTGGTTCGAATCCGTGGCCATGCTACTCGCTGGCGTGGCGGACAGCCATAGTCGTTGTTCGCTCCGCGAACGAAACGCTTTCGCAGTAGCGATCCTGAATGTGCTTTGAAATTGTACTTTTTTCCTCACCCGGCAACTGCGATCGCGTTTCGATCGCGGAGCGATCAACGACTATACTTGTCCTGAGAACGATTTCTGGGCAAGATGCAGTCAGAGCATCATTTTCGAGCATTAGGAGATTGCCATGAGATCGGCACAGCGGTACACGGAACTCGTAGTCAGCGGCGGGCCTCGCGAATTGGGGCGGCAGATTGGTGAGGGGGCTCGCGACCTGGTGCGCGGGTTCTGCGAAGTGGCGATGCAGCAGGTCAATCGCACCTTGCGCATCTCGCGGGCCTCGGCCATGGCCGTCGCTGAGGTTTCGATCAAGCTTGCCGAGGGCTACTCTCCCGACATGGTCGACGAGCTTCGCGGGACTGCTGAAGCCGCAGGAGTTAGCTTGGCCGATCTCATGTTGCTGCAGGTGCGTAACCAGTTGCAGGCGGACGAAGGGGGCTGCACTTCATTCTCGCTGGCCTCGGTGGAAGGGCTCGGACGCGTTGTCGCTCAGAACTGGGATAACGATCCGTTTCTGGATCCATTCACGCTCGTCCTGACCCGCCATCCGACGGGCAAGCCGGCGCTGACGACCGTGACTCAAGCCGGGCTGATCGCATATATTGGGTTCAATTCGGAGGGCATCGGAATCTGTCTCAATACGCTGCCGGCACCGTCACGCAAATTCGGCGTGCCCCACTATTTTACGGCACGCGGAATCCTGGAAGCCGACTCGCTGGACGGGGCCGTCACGGCAGTCAGCCGCGCGGAACGGGTGATTCCCGCCAACATCATGATGACCACCCCGCAGGGACCAGCCAATCTGGAGGTCACCATCGACAACGTGTACGTGTTGCGAGATGCGGGTGATGGAATCGTCACGCACACGAATCACGCGCGGCATCCGGAACTGGCTGCCGTCAGCTCTGGCTATCCGGAATTGATTCAATCCCGCCCCCGCCTTGCACGCATCGACCAGTTGCTCGAAAAACCTGCCGAGTCTGAATGGTCGTTCGAGCAACTGCAGTCGGCGCTCTGCGATCACGAGAACCACCCGCAATCGATCTGTCGGCATCCGAATAGCATTCCGCCTCATGGGTTCTGGGAAACCGTGTTTTCGGTTATCATCGCCCCAGAAGCGAGAGAGATGTATTTGACTCGCGGAACTCCTTGCGATCATCCGTTTGAACGATATCGGATGGAATAGCGTGAAGAGGAGGGGACGACGGCAGCGAATTAAAAGAGACAGCGAATGGATGCAGAAGAATTGCCCCCATTCGCTGTCTCCTTTAATTCGCTGCCAATCATGGATTACGTTATTCGTCGTCGAGGACGCGGACCATTGTGATTGATCGTACCAAGGCATGGTCGGCGAATTTCCAGACGACTTTCTTCTCTTTGTCGTGTGTCACTTCGAAGGCATGAGCCCCCTTGCCTTCCTGGCCCCTTAAGAAATTCGCGACGACAATGTTGCCGTTCTTGAGGACCTGCAGGCTGGTAATCCAGGTGAGGTTTAATTCAGGAACGTCTGCGGCCGTCAGTTCCCAGACAATCTTCTTGTCGGGAGTGACCTCGATCACGCGCTTGTCGGTACCGCAGCCAATCAGCGTGTTGCCGTTCGCCAGGCGCAGGGCTTCGAAGACGTTTGTAATGTTGGGATATTCCCAGACGGGCTTGCCGGTCGCGTCGTATTCGCGAACGACCCCTTCCGCTTCATGTGCGGCCAGTAGATGACCATTTTCCAGACGATGCAGGCAACGCATCTGCCGATGAGCCGACTTTTCGGTGGTCTGCAGCTTGACGGTCGAAACGACCTCACCTTTGGGCGTGATTTCCACGGCCTGGCAGGGCCCCTGTTCGGCCAGCAGGAAATTGCCGTTGGGCAACACATCGCAACCGAGAATCTGTTCGCACTTGGACCGATAGTCGAAGACAACCTTATTATCGCTGTTAACGACTTGAATTCCCGTCGGGACGCCGCCATCAGCGAAGACCATGTTGCCGCCAGCAGTCTTCCGGAAGCAGACGGCCAGCGATGGGAACTTATGCTCCCAAGTCAGTTTGCCGTCGGGCGAAATCTCGGCTAACCGCCGTGCAGCACTGCCGTATTCGCAAATCATGATGCGGTGTTTGGCAGCAACCTGGGACGCAGATTCCTTTTCAGCTGCACGCACCGTGAGCGTAAATGCCAATGTACATAGCAGCACACTCGGGATCAAACAAGAAACTCGAGGCAGTCGTGATGGCAAACTGGCAGGCATGGCGCGAAGTCCTGTTCCAATGGTGAAGCCCGGTCCGAACGATGACGACCTGACAATATCCGATCGAGTTTGGATTGGAAATCGTGGGTAGATGCGCGATCTGCGAACGACGTCCTGGAATTTCGCGGTTGATTGCCGCTCATCGCTCCTCAAGGAAGCCGTTCCGGAAATGTTCGGAGTCAAAGGCTGGAAGATAAAGACAGTTTTAACTCTTGTGTTAAATTGATGATTCTAGATACTCTGATGACTAGGTCCTTTTATGCTCTTTTTCTTTTCGCTCGACTGATCCCACGTCTTCAGGAAACCGTTATGCACCACAAACGAGGATTCACACTGATCGAACTGCTGGTGGTCATCGCCATCATCGCTGTTCTGATCGCGCTGCTGTTGCCTGCCGTGCAGCAAGCTCGCGAGGCTGCACGACGTTCACAGTGCAAAAACAACCTCAAGCAGATCGGGTTGGCGTTCCATAATTACCACGACACGATGACGGTCTTTCCTCCTGGAGGAATCGGCCCCGCTTTGTGGTCCGCTGATCCGGGAACGACTGCGCCGACCAACCGGATCGGTTGGATGCAAATGATTCTGCCGTACCTGGATCAACAGCCGCTTTACAATTTGATTTCTCCGTATTTCGATGGCAAGAACACCGGAGGTGCAATGGCTTCGTGGTTCTGGCCGGGTACAAAAACGGTCATTCCGACATTGATGTGTCCGTCCGATCCGGCTAATCCGAAGCAGAACACCTACGCGACTCCGCCGATTGGATTCCAAGGTAATTACCTGGCGATCGCGGCCGGGACCACGGCACATTTCAATGTCAATAACGGACTGTCATTGGACGGAATGTTCTACATGATGTCGAAGACCAAAATTCGCGATCTGACGGATGGTGTTTCGAATACGTTGATGGCCAGCGAGATGATTCTGCAAACCGATCTCAGCACGACAGCGTTGGGGCTGAATGGAAATGATTGGCGCGGGCTGTATTGGGACAACTACGGCGGCACCGTCTTTATCAGCACATTTTTCCCCCCCAATACGGATCAGCCGGACTGTCATCTATCATGTGTCAGCAGGACGATCTCGCCGTGCGTCGCAGGCGCCAATGGCTCGGGTAGCAGCGTGCAATATGCTCGCAGTTACCACATTGGCGGCGCTCATGGATTACTGGCTGATGGCAGCGTGCGTTTCATTTCCTCCAATATCAATCGCGCGACGTTCCAAAACCTGGGATCGCGCAATGACGGCAATGTCGTGGGCGAATTCTAAGTGAATTTGCATAACGAGATGAGTCGGTGAGCCTTTCGTAGCCCAACATTGAAACTCAGGGGAAAAACGTGAATTGGATCCGGTCTGATTGGTTCTTCATTTGTGCAGCAATGGCCGTGATGAGTTTCGCCGGCTGCGGACAACCGACCACGGTTGGTCCTGTGAAAACCGTGGTTTCCGGCAATGTGACCTTGGATAACAAGCCATTGGCGCAAGGACAGATCGTTTTCGTCGATGCGGAAGGAAACGAGCAGCGGAAGTATGGTGATCAGGTCATCAACGGCAAGTATTCATTCGAAGTGACGCCCGGCAAGAAAAAGGTCGAGATTTCGGCTCGGGAATCGAATGGTGGGCCCGGCTCTGATCCAGGTTCGAATCTGCGTGAATTGATTCCGGAACAATATAATACGAAGACGACGCTGACCGCAGACATCATCAAAGGCAACCCCAAGGGGGGAGACTTCCAACTGACTTCGGGGCCAGCGCCGGCGAAATGAAACGCTGGCGGATTGGTTGAATTCTTGGGTGACGTTCCGCGAGCCACCACGATTCCTGTCGGGTGTGACTCAGTATGTGGAGGCGATCACCTGCTGGCGGGCACTCAATTTCTTTCTCACGGGCAACGCCGTGAGGGATTCATTGTGTGTCACCGGAGGTCAATCACGGCGGACGCGGACGCTGCCAGCGTCGCCGTTTTCCGCATCTGACCTCCAATTCCCCACATCCACAGTTCGAGGGCGCACACGAGATTTGATTCGCGCATAAGCGACAGTAGTTGGATAGGTTGTGGCGACTCCAGCGGCCTGAATGAGCAGAAATCGCTGGTATTTAAGGGCAAACTGATTGCGGGACTCTTACCGCTCAGAGGTATGATGGCTGCTGGACCATGGTCGCTGAAAAGCGGCGGAACGAGAACAGTTACATCGCCTTCGCGACTCAAGGATCGTTCGTTCTAAGTTACGTATGCCAGGCTGAAGGGATCGAAGGTGTCAGAGAAAACAATAGCGGGACGACGGTCTGAAGGATCTGCTGGCGGTTTTGGGGACCAAGTCGAAGGGATCAAAGAAGTCGAAGGGATCAAAGGGATCAAAGAAGCCAAAGCGATCAATGGTACAACGGTGGTCTGGACGATCGGCCGGCGATTTTCGGCGACCGAGTTAAAGGGATCAAAGAAGTCGAAGGGATCGAAGAGTTCAAAGGGATCAACGGTGCACCGGCGGTCTGGACGATCGGTCGGCGATTTTGGCAACCGAGTTAAAGGGATCAAAGAAGTCAAAGA
>JAQGHS010000557.1 GCA_028291605.1 Planctomycetaceae bacterium
CATTGTGGTTGCCGGCTTCGTATTTATCAGGCAGCGTGGCCGGTTGAAACTCGACCTCACTGCGTGTCCCGGTGCCACCCTGCCGCATGCTGCGTAAGTCAGATTCGATCCCCGGCCGAGTATATAACAGCCCCGTCCCCAGCGGCCCCATGAGGGCTTTATGTCCGGGGCACGCCAGCATGTCGGCAGACAGAGCACGCACATCAATGGGCAGATGGCCCGCCGTTTGAGCCGCATCAATCAGATAGATGACTCCCGCCACACGAGCAATCTGGCCGACCTCGGCACACGGTTGAATCGCTCCGCTAACGTTCGAAGCATGGGTCAACGCGATCAGCCGCGTATTCGGGCGCAAGGCCTGGCGAAAATCATCGGGATTGACGACTCCCGTGGGATCGACGGTGATGAGCGTTAAATCAATCCGCCCGTCCCGTTGCAATTCATGCAGCGGCCTCAAGACCGAGTTGTGTTCGAGGACCGACGTAATCACGTGATCCCCCTGCCGCAGAACTCCGTGGATGGCCAGGTTTAGACTGTCAGTACAATTGAACGTGAAGATGATGCGTTGCGGACTCTCGGCATTGAACAACTGAGCCACCCGTTGGCGACAGCGATCAACTTCGCCTTGGACTTCGACGGCCTGCCGGTACGCCCCACGCCCGACTGCCACGCCCGATTCGCGATGATATCGATCCATCGCATCATAGACGCACGCGGGCTTCGGGAAGCTCGTGGCGGCGTTATCGAGATAGATCGAAGTACTGGGCATAAGTGGGTGGTCTTGAAAGTCGTTGTTCGCTCCGCGAACGAAACGCGCTCGCAGTAGCGGGGTGGAATTACCACTTACGTCAGAATCTGATTCAGCCTCGCTACTGCGAATGCGTTTCGATCGCGGAGCGATCAACGACTCTCATTCAATATTCCAAATCCGCGTCTGCGTTGGTGCCGGGAGAAACTTTCTCGCGACTTTCAGGAAATACGTGTAAGTCGGATTCACAAACTGCGTGACGCGGGCCTCCAACACTTGCCCCAGGTAGAGATAGGCATCTCCCGCAGTAAATGCATAGTCCTCGACCAGCCAGCGAACCATTTCTTCCAAGCCAACTCGGAACGCATCCTCGGCAGGCCGAGCCTGCGTCGCCACACCGATATGCGTCGCATTCGTGACGCGCGGCCAGATCATGGATGCCGGCAGGGGACTTAGTTGAGTCCGGACCTCGACCACGCCACTGGCCTCAATCCCGCCCGCTCCACAGATCTCGCCGTCACCCTGCCGGGCGTGCATGTCGCCAATGTGTAACAGAGCCCCCGGAACCGCAACCGGCAGATGGACCGTCGCCCCAGTGGTGATCTCCTGGATGTCGAAGTTCCCGCCGTAGCGCGTGGCCCAGGTGTTGGCGAACGTCTCATATTCGGACGACACTCCGACGAAGCCAATCATCGGCGCTACGGGCAGTTCGAGACGTTCGTCCCAGCGAAACTTGCCATCTTCAATCAGCACAACCTTATGTTGCGGCCCGATTCCATTCGCCCCCATCCAACCGGGCATTGCCGAGTTATTCCCGCGATAATTCGTGAACCCGATCGGGTCGAGAGCGATGTTGCCGATCTCGACCGACAGCATCTGGCCGGGGATCGCGCCGCGGACATCAATACATCCACTCGACGGATTCCCGCCGCGGAGTTTATTGCGATATTCCTCGCCGCGAGGATGTCCGTCGAACCACGGACCGCGATTGAGCTGCGTCTGCACCTCAAAGGCTTCCCCAGGATGGACGCTCATCGTAACGCGGTTCTGCGGCCCAGTCTCAAAATACAAGACGTCGGTCGTAGCGCGCTGCATGAAGTGAGTCCTCATCGCGGAGTGAGTTATTGCCAGTTTAAGGGACAAACGATGATACAAGCTCGAAGCGCAAGCAAGTGAATCTCTTGAACACCAAGGCGATTCACTCGTTTGCGCTTCGAGCTTGTCACTACTCTTTATTCACTTGAATCCGGCGAGGAGCGGTCTTCGTCGCTCGCGGCAACACGACTTCCAGCACTCCATGATTCAACTTAGCCGTGATCCGGTCGTGGTCGACTTCATCACTCAGAATGAACGACCGCAGAAAATCGCCCCATTCGAATTCCTGGTGCAGCATCCGAGCCTCAGCCGGCAGCGACGGATTGACCCGGCCGAACAGTGTCAGGCGGTTATCCTGCACTTGGATCTCCAGTGATTCCAGCGTCACTCCCGGCAAATCCGCCAACAGCACCAGGCCTTCCTCCGAATCGTAAATGTCGATCGGCGGCATGAAGACGCTGCGGTCTGGCACCGGGACTTGCGGTTGAGTTTGGACCTGAGCGGGCACAGGCTGGGTCGTCATGACCGTCGATGGCGATAGGACTGGCGGCGAAGGTGTGGGTTCCGGCTCGGACATAATGCGATTCCCGTACGTAAGGTTTTTCCTGCCTGATCCGCGTCAACATCCGACTGAAAAAGCCTGACGTGCGACCGACTCTCTGGTTTGATGCCTCTGAGAATTCCTAACAAAACCGGTTGTGAGCAGTTCAGAACCGCAACCATTCAAGTGGTTCTGAACTGCTGCAGAGGTTTTGTTCGCATTTCTAAATTGCGACCTACGATTCCCCACCGACTACTGGAATCTGCCGCGGTTTGACCGCCGGCAGTTTCGGTAAATGAATCTTCAACACACCATTCACGAACTCGGCAGAGAGACGTTCTTCATCCACCCGATCAGGCAACGTCAATTGACGAGCCCAGTTCCCCCGCAGCCGCTCATGCCGGCGGAATCGATCATCAGGAACCCCTTCGGGACCGCGGCGCTCCCCTTTCAGGGTGAGAATACCGGCGGCCACCGTCAGCTCGAGATTCTCGGGGATGATTCCGGGGAGTTCGGCCACCAGCAAGAATTCCTGGTCCAATTCGTAAACGTTGACCGGGGGATACTGACGCTCCAGCCTCAAGCCCGGGAAAGGCACTTTGATGCTTTCCAGCAGTCGGTCGAATTCGCGTTCGAGATCGCGCAGGTTCCCCCACGACTGACGCCAACGAAACACGGCCATAACACAGATCCCTGGGAAATCATCCCGACGACAAAACGACAACGAAACTGGCAGGCGG
Source organism: Planctomycetaceae bacterium (assembly GCA_028291605.1). Classification (GTDB taxonomy): domain Bacteria; phylum Planctomycetota; class Planctomycetia; order Planctomycetales; family Planctomycetaceae; genus JAKFVC01. The sequence continues at coordinate 3,125 of JAQGHS010000557.1, forward strand.
AATTATGTGGCAAAATTCATTCCGACTGACCGTGGCCGGCTAATTGTGATCGAACCAATATTTCATTTTCCATAACTGACTCTACAGTAGCACCTTACAGAACGCTACAAAAATCGTTCCAGACGATTCGATTGGAGTTCACGATGCCATTTTGACAGCAAAACCGCCTGCTTGTCTCGAATCGGGGAGAACGGGAGAGAGGTACGTCCGGAAATTCGAAAGGAGTATCGTTGTTCGCGGAGCGCCGCGAGTGAGTTTACGCGGCCCCAAAACCAGGCGCATCTTGATCCAACGCTTAGGTCCGAATTCTCGCCTAAACGCGCCCTAACAGTTCGGGAATCGGCTTGCCGTCCTGCAGAATGGGGACTGGACGGCCTGAAAAATTGGGGATCTCGATGCGCGACGCATCGATTTCAAGATGGCGATACAACGTAGCGACAAAGTCTTGAACGCCGAGTCGACGTTGCACCGCGTGTTCGCCCCGTGCGTCGGTCGCACCAATGACCTGTCCGGGATTGATTCGACCGCCGCTGAACAGAAACGACATGGCCATCGGCCAATGGTCCCGGCCTGGTTGCATCGTGCCGGTCGCCCCACTCGCTACGCCCCCACCACTGCTGGCCGCATAGGAAATCTTTGGAGTTCGACCGAAGTCACCTCCAACGACAATCAGCACGTGCTGATCGAGCCCGCGTTGATGGACGTCTTCGATTAGGGCACTGACTGCCTGGTCGAAGAACGGAGCACGATACTTCATTCCGTCGAAGACGTGATGATTGACCGCATGGTCGTCCCAGTTGCCGACTCGCCCGCACAGGGGTCCGTTTAAGGTGACGGTGACGAGTTCGACTCCCGCTTCGACGAGTCGCCGGGCCAACAAACATTGTTGCCCCCACATATTACGACCGTAGCGTTCACGGCTGCGGGGATCTTCTTTCGAAATGTCAAACGCCTGGCGGGCGGCGGAACCGGTCAGCATGCACCATGCCTGGGCCTCAAAACTGTCCATGGCTCCCATGTTGCCTTGGCGGTCAATCTCGCGATTCAATCGATCCAAGCTGACACGCAATCCAATCCGCTCGTTCATTCGCTTAGCGGTGGCCGCGTCCTTGAGACCGATGTTCGGCACTTCAAACTCGGGGGCATTGGGATCGCCATAGACCGAAAAGGGATCATATGCCGGCCCCAGGTACGCCGAACCGAGATAAGGAATCGGGTTGACACCCACATAATTGGGCAAGTCCCGGCCTGGGTTCGGGCGGAGGGAGTTGACGATGGCCAACATCTCGGGATTGTCGGGCTTCAGCCGTCGTCCCTGAATCGGATGGCCCGTAAAAATCTGTTGCGGACCGTCATCATGGCAAAACCCGGAATGCACCAGCGACTTGAGGAGCGTGCATTTGTCGGCGAGTGCGGCTTGCTGCGGCAGCAACTCGCAAAAGTCGAGGCCCTGGACTCGCGTCTGAATGGGCTGAAACGGGCCACGATATTCGCTGGGAGCTTCCGGCTTGGGGTCGTACGTTTCCAAATGACTGGCACCACCCTGGAGCCAGACGACGATGATGGCGGACCGACGAGAGGGGGGTGGCGGAGCCGCCAGAGTCCGCTGTCGAAAAAGCTCTGGCAGAGTCAGTCCCACGAATCCGCCCAGACCCAACCGCAAGAAAGCGCGACGAGATTGGGGAGACCCGTAGTTTCGCTGTGTTTTGCTGTCCATCGAAGTTCCTGCATACTTGCGGTGCCGCTATTGCTATGTAGACCGCAGCATTCCGTTTCGTCGAGGACGATAATAGTACTCGATGAAACGTGGCTGGACATCGCCAATCTGAGTGGCGACTTCTAATTGGGTCTAGATTCACCGTCAGGTCTGAGACCCCTGATGTCGGACAATCTCAATTGACCCTGATATTGTTGATTGCTGGATGCGAACCGGTTTTGCCTCGAAGTGTCTACATCACTGCGAATAGCCAATACAGAGTTTCCAGGCAGGGAGCTAAAACGAGATTCGAGGTCGCGTCAGAAAACACTATTTGCAAGCGACTTATGCCAAAGGGGATAAACTCGCACCGGTGACTTGAACACGACCTCAAGTCGCAATAGAATTCTGATTCGTGGTGATTGTGCCGCGGCCGATCGCCCCTATAGCTCAATCGGTAGAGCAACTGACTCTTAATCAGTAGGTTCAAGGTTCGATTCCTTGTGGGGGCACTTTCTTAAATCCTTACCACGCCTTGATTTATGGCTATCTAGTGGGACTGCTGCGTGATTGGGTCGGTGTCATCCGGCTTTGAAATGAGCGGCGTATACGCGGGTTTGAGCCGACTTGGCATGTCCCCGCACTCTGAATGCCCCAGTTGCCTGGCGAGATTTCATCACCCGACCAGTCAAGAGTCTTCGATTTTGGCGAAGCAGAACCGCTTGGGTCGAGCGATTGCTTCCCAATCGGTAGCCAGCATGATGATGGAATTCGTCAGCGATCCCGCGTTGAACGCCACTCGGTTGTGCAAGGCCCCGATCGCGATGTCAGCAAATAATTCAAACGGAAGAACCGGTGGCCCAAACGGCGGAACGGATCCGGGAACCAGGCCAGTCAATTCCTGAAGCTCGTCCGGGGTCGCGAAGCGGGTCTTCTTGACCTGCAACTCCCGCCTGATCGCTGCTGAATCCAGCTTCCGATCCGCAGGGAGTACGAACAAGCGAAACACGTCATCCGTTCTCAACAGCAAAGCCTTCGCTCCGACCCCCAGCTCTTCTCCCCGCGCAGCCGCGGACTCCTCGGATGTGTAGGTCGGCAGGTGTTCCTTCTCTTTGAAGGTCACTCCATGCTTGGTTAGAAGGTCGCGTATTGTGACGAGCAACGTATCGGGCATGACCGTGAAAGTTCTCTATAACTAAGGCGTGCCAGAGTACTACTTATCCGTGACGTTGAGCGCCGCATGAATGGCCTTCGTCATCGCGGACTCGGAACGGCCCACCCAGCACCAGTCGTGAAGGTTACCGTCGTCCTCGTCCCAGGCTCGATCCGTTCCAATATATCCCGGAGCGGATTCTCCGTAGCCCATCACCACCACGAAAGCGTCGGGCCGCAGCCTCTGGGCCAAGAGCTGGTACTCCAGATACGACTCGCCCGGCAACAGCATCAGGCAAGCGGAACCGAAGTCAATGGCCGGGATCTCCAGCACGTGTCCGGCATCCGCCCGCTTCCGCCAACTGAGCCCCAACGCACCCACGCTCTGTTTCCTTGGGTCGGGATGGGACAGCAGCCGAGTCATATCTTCCACGGTGTAACCTGCGTCGTTGCGAGGCTCGAGTCGTAGCGGTGGAGCTCGGAAGGTTGCCGCTGTGAGTGGTTGTCGCTTGGTCGACTTCCAAGCGGCGATCATGCCCTCATAAAGCTTGTTGGTCAGTACGGATCGGTTTTCGTGATTGCCGTTGTTGAACTTGCCCGCTGTCAAGTTGCCACTGGCTCCGGACGCATAGATCTGGAAGACCTTGGGATCGTCCGCCTGGCGGCGTTCGCGAGCGAGACCGGGGAAATCGGAGGTGACCCAGCCTGTGCCCCAGTAGCTCATCGGATGAATAGCAAACACGTTGAGGGCGCAAAGGGGAGTCTCACCGTTCCAGAAACTGAGCGTCTTCAATTGAGGATCGACGAGACCTTCCGCAGATTCGGCCTGGGGTGCCTTGCCGCCGCTCATGCTGCTGCGATCGAACCAGATTTTCCCAGCTTGATCGACGTAGCGCCGATTGGAGACCAGATGCGTGATTGTGGCCTGCCCGGTCCCAATGTGCGTGACGGTACGAGCCTCAGCCAGCGACGCGCGGAGCGCCTGGGCGGCAGCCTGCACGGTCTTCTCGTGGAACTCGAGGTCGAAGATCTTGGACTTGGCACCGTGCCGATCAAGAATTCGTTGGGCTTCCAAATCCGGTAGTGGGACGTCGTGTTGGTGGATCGCGGTCACCAGAACTCTGGCGCGGTCAGTTCCCGCCGCCTCGGCCAGCACATCGCGCCAACGATCGTAGGCGTCGTTGCGGATCTCGCACCAGTCGACCGAAACCACCACGAGTGGTTTTTCCGCACCCAACAACACGAACCCACGGGCAAACAGTGGATCGTCGATCCGTTTGACGGGAGGTGCGATCGTCGCCCCTGCCAGCAGAGGATGCCCCAGTGGCGGTGTGACATCGGAACTGAACGTGGCCAGACGGAAAACGGGCTCACCCGCGGAGAGTGGAGCAGTTGCCACAACGATTAGCCCCAGGAACAACAGCACCAGTTGTCTGCGCATAAGTCACTTGAGCCTTGTCCCTACTAAGCCTGGCCAATGCAGCCACGGCAAATCTTGTCCGGTCAGTCTACACTTTCGGTGAGACGCGTGGAATGACTTACCCCAGTTTGATCCACAGGTCGCTGATCGCTACGGATTTCTGTCCAATTGGAGTGAATCGAAATGGGACAGACCTGAAAACAGTGAGCAGCAGTCACCGTGAGTGAAGACGTCGCCAGATCATGACCCTGTGACGAAAAGTCGACGGTAGGCTGGTCGAAATACCGAGAGTGAAATTCATGATAGTTGCAACTCGCGCCGTTGCCGATAACATAGATGAATCTCAGGGAAATCGGGTATTCGAGTTCTAACACAGGAATGGCTGTGGTCGCGAGTTTCATCCGCCTTGAGTGCAATGCGCCATTTAGATCGCTGAAAACTTCCGTGAATGGCGGCAAAGTGGACGCGCCGTTGAAGATACTTGTCAGTCACTCTATTCAATAAGGAGTTATGTCATGGGTAAGGGCAACAATGCTCAGAAGAAAGAAACCAAGAAGGCACCGAAGGACAAGGCTGTCAAAGCCAAGCCCGCGACGACTTCGCTAGACAAGACCAAGAAGTAATTGAGGTCACTCACGAAGTTGAACAGGCTTCGGACAGCTCATCAGGTTGCACGACCATCGGCCAGGCAGGATTTCCTGCCTGGCCTTTTTTATTTTTCGTGGGATAGGCTTCCACCCTGCCCAGCTTTGCATTGGGATGACATTGCGATTCAAGTCAGGAATTGACGGGTTGGATGCCTCACCCATGGGTGGGGCTTGAGTTCGCAAAATCCGGCGCTAGCATCCATAAAAGGGGCTGAACATTGCGCGGACCCTGAATCCGCCCGCAAATACCTTCGTCAGCCGCCAGGCTCATCAATTCCCGCTCGTCCCCGTGTCGCGGCGCGACGACCGGTTTGAATTCTTGCAAACTTAGAAAGGGCGAACATGCATGCGGAACAGCTCGAGAAATTGGAAGCGGAACTGAAAGAATTGACGGAAAAAAGGGAGCTCTTGGAAGCCCAACTCACACCGATCATTCAACGTATTGAACGCATCAAAATTGAAATCCGGTACTTGGGCGTCGCTGCCGATCACCAGATCGTTTAATGGTCGGTCCGCATTGGTCCCAGCCTGATGTGATTCGAGAGTCATCAGCTCCATTAGGCCCCCGCAACCAAGAGTCCTGTCGGTGGTAACGGAAATGGAATCTGAACGTGAACCCTACACGAATCTTAATAATCCGGACGTATTGTCTTCGCTGGCAGCCAATCGGATGGCTTATTGCCGAATTCGATCCGTTTTCGGAAAGGTGCGGTCGTGGCGCGCGTCAAGATTTGGGTCAGTGGTGTACCAGGTATTCCGAATGCATTTCTCGTTGCACATGACGATGGCCGGCAGGACGCCTATCCGCTGAAAACGGTCCTCGCCAAAGGGGACCGGTTGGGTACTGCGTATCGCGGCGACCTGCAGGGTCACGCGGGAACCTACTACGACCTGCCGTTTGGATTCCCGACCAGCAACGAGATTGCCGCTCAGCGACTCAACGATCCCAGTATTCCCACCATGATGAAGAAACTGATCGTCGATAATTTTCCGCTGAGGGCACTTCCCAAGGGACTTGTCTATTCGTGATTGAGAAAACTGCCAGTCGGCTGCGATGTACAAAACAAGAAACTCCGCCACTCATCACGAGCGACGGAGTTTTGTCATTCAGGCATCGACGCAGCTTGACTCTCCAGAGTCGAGCGAATTTCGCGAATCAACGACCCACAAATCCGCGTCGACGAAAGCCCGTGAGCGTTCTTGGTACGTGGCTGGCAGGAATTGGCCCGACTCTAGAGAGTCAGGCGACGCTGGCGAACGTGGCTACATTCTACCGCTGAGCGGCCGATGCTCCCGCCACCGTGCTGGTGGATGGTCCTTCGTAAGGCACCGGTCGACCGAAGATCATGCGGCCCGCGCTGTTTTGCAGCACGCTGGTGACGATGATCCCCGTTTCGCGGCCCACCAAGTGGCTCCCCTGTTCGCACACGACCATGGTGCCATCGTCCAGATAGCCGACACCCTGGCCGGGGCCTTCACCCATCTTGATGATCTTCAGATTGAGTTGCTCGCCGGGCAGGTACCGCGGCTTGAGGGCATTGGCGGCGTCGTTCAAATTGACGACATGGACGCCTTGTACGCTGGCGACCTTATTGAGGTTGAAGTCGTTCGTGACGACTCGGCCCCCAAGCTCCTTGGCCAAAGCGACCAACCGCTGATCAACCGAGACCCCCTTCATGTCCTTCTGATCGGCTTCGTAGAGGCGGACTTCAACATCCTGCGTATTCGCCTGCAGCTTACTGAGGACATCCAGACCACGGCGGCCGCGATTACGGCGCATCTTGTCTGAGCTGTCTGCAATATCCTGCAACTCCTGCAGGATGAAGTTCGGGACGATCAACTCGGAATCGATGATCTTGGTTTCCAGGATGTCCGCAATGCGTCCATCAATCAGCGAACTGGTATCGAGCAGGAAGGGACGCCCCCCCTTTACCTCTCTCGAAAATTCGACATAGGGGATGATGAACCGGAAGTCGTCCTTTGTCTGCATCAATAAGGAGATGCAGACATAGGGCAGCGAGACCGACAGGATAATCTGTACGAAACCACGCCAGGGAGTCTGGCTGAGGAACGGGTCCAGGCCGAGGATGAGCATCAGGCTCAGCAACCAGCCCACCAGCAATCCAAAGTAAACCGCCGAAATCACTTCCAGCCGCTTCTTGGGAATCAAAATGTCAATGAACGTGATGATTTGCGTCAACAACAAAAGCAGCACGAACGAGAGCAGCGGATTGTTCACAACCAACGGCGGAAACGAAGTCGAGCTGGGATCCGCGCCGGCCGCAGCTCCGCAATAGGCGGCAACCGCGCCCGCACAGATGAACGCAAACAACGTCCGCAAAACAGTTAACAGCATTAGCCGAAAGCTCCTATATAAATAAGCCCGCGCTCAGCGCGAGGATCCAGATTCCGGGGTACGGAGTAGCAACGGGTTTTTAAGCCATAGGGATTAAATCGGGGCAGGCTCAACCAGCGGGAATTCTCCGTAGCTTCCTCACATTATACGAGGAGAACGAGAATCAAACCTTACACTGATCGAAGTTTTGAACAAGAATACACTCCCCGGCGCCGAAAACGCAAACTAGAACGTCTCTGGCAGCGAGTCACAGACCCTCCCACACCAATGCGAATCCTGGACCAGTTTTTGGCCAGGACCCACGATTCGGAAGTGCCTCTCATCCAAACTGTCTACCCATGCCTCAGCCGCAGCGAGGCACACATCCATCATCCCATCTGGCCGGGGACCATTCTGCCGTAACGCTCGGCCTGAGGATGTCCCCTACTCTCCTGCAGAAAACCCAAATACTACAATCACTTCCACCGACTTACTGATCGCCGCGAGAAAGAGAAATGCGGCCATGAATCTCTCGCCCATCTTAAAACAAACTGTCTGAGAATTCCAGACTTCCAGAGTCAGAAGACCACTTCGCGAGGACGCAGAATCGCGGGATTCGGTCTGCAGCGAACGTAGCATTCCGGCGACAGTGATCGATTCTGATGCCCGAAAGGGACGTTTTCGGCACCGCGAAAGTTGATGGGAGGGCGAGGCTCTCGCCCTCCCGACTGAAATGCGCGATGTTACAGTCCGGCATTCAGCAACCCCGTCATTTCCAAGTCACCCGGAGTCAGACGCTTTTGCAAGACGATCGGTTCAGTCTTCCCCTTGCCGACCCCCTTGGCATGCGGATCCGGGGGAATGTTGAGAATACACAATTCCTCGGTGAAGTTGAGCGTGAAGCCATCTCCCTTGATCACTCTCCCAGGGGGATGATTCCCCAAACTGGGCCGCCAGCCGCGACGATTGGCCTCGAGCCAGCGCGCGATGATTTGCTCTTCATTGGACATGGCATCGATGGGGCGCTGCCCGACCGGCTGCCCCTGGTGGTAGGCCGTAATCTGATACGGTGGCCCCATGCGCGTGATATTCAAATTGAGCGGTTTCGCAAAACAGCCAGTCAGACTGCTTCCCGCGAAACAGATCAACATCAGTAATAAAGGCGCGCGGTTTCTCATGGCAATTGCCACCTCAAAAAACCAGTTGGATAACCGGCCCCAAAAAATGGAACCAGTCGGTAATGGGGAACAGATAATAGACGAGGAAATCGCGTGTTGAACGAACCTCGCTGATGAAAGATCCATCAGCAACGAACGCCCAACAAACTATTCGAGTTTACGGCTGTAGAGGGGAAATCAAACGGACGGGAGTGAGTTGGTAGGCGAGCGGAACTGCAAAGGGATCAACCCAGAATCGGCAACAACGAAGGCGCGCTGCCGTGCTGGACTTCATGCGTGACGATGTGGCCAATCAGTGATGTGCGGGTCAGGTCGTGGATTTCAATCTTCGTCAAAGAGCCGATCAGGCGACGGTTCCCTTCGAAGACCACAATGCGATCACAACGCGTCCGGCCGACCAGTTGCGTGGCCGGGCTGTCGGGATCGGTTTCGTGCTTGAGCGATGTCTTGCTGGGGCCTTCGACCAGGACTTCCTGTTCGGTCCCAATAAATGCAACGTTGTCCTCTTCGCTGATCTCGTTCTGCAGATCAAGCATCAGGTTGTTGCGTTCGCGTTTGACCGCTTCCGGGATATCGTCCGCCAGCAAGTCGTCGGCCTTGGTCCCGGGGCGCGGGCTGTATTTGAAGATAAAGCTGTTCTTGAAGCGGAACTCACGAATCAGATTCATGCTCTTCTGGAACTGCTCGTCAGTCTCGCCACAGAAGCCGACGATGAAGTCGCTGGAAACCGCACAGCCGGGCACGATGTCGTTGATGCGGGCCATCATGTCGCGGTAGTCTTCTACCGTGTAGCCACGCTTCATCCGCTTGAGAATATCGTTGCAGCCCGACTGAGCCGGCACGTGCAGATACCGAGCGACCTTGGGCATGTCGCGCACGACTTCCAACAAGTCGTCGGTCATATCCTTGGGGTAGTTGGTGACGAACTTGATACGATCCAACCCCGGCGTGTCGTGCATCGCCATGATCAAATCCGACAGCCGCCACAGCTTGCCGTCCTGGGTGACCTTATAGCTGTTGACAGTCTGACCAAGCAGCGTGACCTCTTTGACACCCTCGTTAGCCAGCTGCGTGACTTCGCGCAGAATGTCGCGCGGCGGGCGGCTTTGCTCGGGGCCGCGAGTCATCGGCACGACACAGTACGTACAAAACTTATCGCAGCCGATCATGATCCGCACAAACGCCTGATAGGGCGATGGTCGCATCTCGGGATCGCGGAGCGGATCGTAACTTTGAAAGCTGTCGCTGATTTCCTGGCGTGTCGCATCGCGGCGGTCGAGACTAATCGCCAGGCGATGTTCGCGCTTATCACGAGCGGCCTTGATCATCTCGGGGATTTGCGCCAGTTGGCCCGTTCCGACCACCATGTCGACATGCGGCGCCCGCTGAAAAATCAGCTCTTGATCCTTCTGCGCCATGCAGCCGATGACTCCAATCACCTGATTGGGGCGGCCACGCTTGCTGAACCGCAGGCGACCCAGCGCGCTGTAAATCTTGTGCTCGGCATGCTCACGCACACTGCACGTGTTGAACAGAATCGTGTCCGCGTCAGCGACTTCCGACGTGAGTTGATAGCCCTCTTTACGGAGCGCCGCCACGACCAGTTCACTGTCCAGCATATTCATCTGGCAGCCGACGGTCTCAATGAACAATTTCTGATTGTGGGGCGTATCGGACATAGCTTGGGGTACAACGGCAGGTAACAGGAGAGAATTCACTTTGATAGTAGCCCTCACGCTCCGCGTGAGGAATTGCCGCGTATCTGGCGGCTGCAAATTGCAGGCAAACCGAGTCGTTTAATGGACGTTAACTCACTTCCGGCTCTCTTCTCGCGGACCGTGAAGGCTACATTAATCTCGAACACGTTCCACGTAGGATTCGGTCCAGGCATCGATTCTGAGCACATCGCCAATTTCGACAAACGCCGGAACGGTGATCACCGCTCCGCTTTCGATCGTGGCCGGTTTCATCAAGTTGGATGTCGTATTTCCACGAACAGCCGGTTCGGTATAGGTGACCTTCATAATCACATGCTGCGGCGGAGTCATGCCGATGATCTGATTGTTCCAGTACAGCAAGCTGCAGATCGCTCCGTCCTGCAGGAACTTTCCGGCATCACCCACCGTTTCTGACGCCAGGGTGTATTGATCGAACGATTCCTGGTCCATGAAGACATAGCCGTTCGCATCTTTATAGAGAAACTGCCCGTCCCCCTTGCGGATGTCGGCGGCCTCGACGCTTTCGCCACTCTTGAACGTCCGGTCGTAGATGGTCCCCTTCGTCATGTGCCGCAATCGCGTCTTGTACAGCGCGGACCCCTTACCCGGCTTCACAAAGTTCACTTCGATCATGTCGTAGGGTTCGCCGTCCAGCAGGATCTTGGAGCCTTTTTTGAATTCTCCGGCATTGATTTGGGGCATGGACTTTCTCTTCGACTCAAAACGAGGACTCAACGCCTGTGACGGCGGCTATCGGAATGCTTGGCAAGCTCAACCCAAAGGGGGGAACTTTTAAAGAATATCAGATCCCCCCGGGGGTTGCTATCCCGAGTCGATTCCCGAGCGCAATCCGATATCTTAAAAAGAGTTATGTCCGACACGCTGATCATGAGCAGGTCTGTCATGATTGAGAAATAATCTCACGCAAAGGCGCCAAGACGCAAAGTTCTGTGAGGCAATCGAGTTGAATACTCTTTTCTTTGCGTCTTGGCGCCTTTGCGTGAGAAATTCAGCAACTCGTCGACCAGAGTACTCTACAGAAGGACGGCTCCAACCAATGTCATTTTGGCACCCGCTTGGCAATCTGATCCAAACCGGCAATCGTGGCACGGGGACCAGCGGCTTTCACCAAATCGCAAATCAACTGGATTGATTCGAGCTGCGGGTCCTCGACAACCAGGCAAGACGGATGAGCCAGAAAATCGAAGACCCCGCCGGTCTCGATCGCCCAAGTCACGCTTTCGCGAATGGCTCTCAAGAAGTATTCGCGTTTCCAATAGTTGGTCCGAAATGCCCCCACGTCGCTAATCGGGCTCATGGGGATTTCGATCAGGCCCGAAGGATAGGCAAAGGGCTGAGCGTCCTTCTGAGCACGAACAATATCCGCGAAGACCTCATCGCCTGGGGCCTCTTTCGGTCGGCCGGTTTGATGGGCCGGATATTTAGAGCTCACCCAGGTGAATCCCAAATCCAGCAACATCTGCTGCAAGTCGGGCCGATCGGTCAACCCGTTCGCAAAGCCACCCGGCGTGCGAAAACCGTTCGGAATAATTCCCGCCGCCGTCTTCATGGCCTTCGTCGTCACAGCAATGTTGTCGCGGATCAAATCGGGAACACTCTTATCACCGGTCAGCCAGGGAGCCCGCCTGAATCGAAACTGCAGCTCTTCGAGTTTGGCCGCCTTCACAAAGATGTGATCGTACGTGTGATTTCCGATGGGGTGCCCGGCCGCAGAAAGCTCTTTGAGCCAGTCGATACTGGGTTGCTCGAAACTTTGCCCGACGCAGAAGAAATGCAGCACGCCACCCGACTTCTTGACCAATTCCCCGGCCTGCAAAGAGTATCGCTTGGTGGCTTCATCGAGATCCCCTTTGCGATAATTCCACTCCGTCATCCCACGGCGGGGATACTCGGCACTCATCTCCAGATCAAGAGTGATCGCAATCTGGGCCACGCGTTGACCGTCATCCGCGCGAGACATCCAGCCACACGTGGCAGCCGCCGCGACCGCAGCGGATCCCGCCAGGAATTGACGCCGAGTTGTCCGGTCAGACGATCGCAGTGAGTTCATCGCAAGGCCTCTCTTGATCCGTGGATGCTGCTAAAACACGTCTTAACTCCGTGTTCTCCGTGGTGCCCATCAGAATTTCACCACGGAGACACAGAGAACACGGAGTATCTCAAATCAGGTATCGGATATTATTCTATTGCGAGCGCTCCGAAACATCTTCCAATAAATGAATATCACCT
>JAQGHS010000357.1 GCA_028291605.1 Planctomycetaceae bacterium
CGAAGCGCCGATCATTAGCCCGATATCATTCTCACTCGCAGAGAATTCCGCAAACGGGACCACTGCGGGAACAATTACCGGAACCGATCCCGACGCCGGACAGTCGCTGACCTATTCCATCACCTCCGGCAACACGAACGGCGCGTTCGCCATCAATCCCACAACAGGGAAGACTACGGTTGCCAATTCGGCCGCGCTGGACTTTGAGACCAAGCCCTCTTTCAGCCTGGTCGTGAGAGCCACGGACAACGGAACGCCCAGCCTCTCGTCGAGCACAACGGTGACGATATCGCTAACCAATGTGAACGAGACACCGGTGATCGCCGCTCAGTCATTTTCCATCGCCGAGAACTCTGCGAATGGGTCGGTCGTGGGTATCGTCGCGGCCTCGGATCCGGATGCCGGCCAGTCGCTGACGTACTCCATCGTTTCCGGCAACACCAACAACGCATTTACAATCAATGCGTCGACGGGCCGCATCACGGTGGCCAATTCCGCAGCCCTCGATTTTGAAACGACTCCCACCTTCGCGCTGCAAATTCGGGTCAGTGATAGCAACTCGCCGTCCCGTTCGAGCACCGCAACGATGACGATCAGCCTCACAGACGTCGTCGAGCCGTTAGCGGTGGTGCTCGATATCGTTCCCGGTGACTCATCTAACACGATTCGGATTGGCAAGAAGTTTAACGTCGCAATCCTCTCGACGTCCTCATTTGACGCTCGAGACGTCAATGTGAACTCAGTCCGCTTCGGGAAATTGGGCACTGAGAACTCGGCAACGACAAACAGCCAGGGACAAGTGAACTATTCCTACCAGGACGTCAACAACGACGGCCGACTCGACCTGGTGATGGAATTCAGCACGAACGCGACTGGCCTGCAAGTGGGAGACACCCTTGCCCGCCTGACGGGCAGCCTGAACAGCGGGCGGTCGGTGACCGGTTCGAGTTCCGTCACCGTCAAGCACTAAGTTGAAGCATGCGGCGCGTCGATCACAGCACTGCACGACCGTTGAAATCATGTCGCAAGCCGGAGAGAATTTGACCTCAACAATTCTTGATTGCCGCGGGGATACCCGTGGCGGCATTCCACGGGGCGAAGACTTCAATGGCACCGCTCAACACCGAGATTCAGGTGACGTTTATCGACGATGCCACCGGCGAGTCCATCGGTGCGACGCGAATTCCCCCTTCCGATCTACCGGAAACATTTGAGCTCGATACCACATTGCATCTCGGCGACGTCGACTGGACGGTGATCGCAGCCATCCCGTTGACTCGCGCAGAATACTCGCAGTCGCAGAAACTGACGTTACGCCTCCGTCGCGTGGAATACGTCGACCCTCACGACATCCTGTTTAGCTTGCCGACAATCTGCGATGCCATCCCGGGCACAGGTGCGGACCCCGTGACTGGCAATGAGTTCGAGCTGGCTGAGGACGACTGGAGGCAATTTGAATTCGTCTCGCATGAGTTGGCCGAGGAAGTCGACGCCGAGATCGCCCAGATTCGGCTCATCCATGAGAACTACTCTGCCGAAGTTGGCTGGAGCAAGATTCACGTTCGGCGGCAGCCGGAACCGCCAATACTGAGCAACATCCCTTTACTGGCGATCGGCGCAACCTTTGGCGGGAGTCTTGAATCGGCCAGTATCACCTATTGTGGCGCCGACACCCGCATCCTGGACGGCTACTCGTTCACGACACCTGACGGTCTTATCATCTATGGTGTAGCGCCCGGCAATCGGGCTCAAGTGATCGCGATCGGGCAAACTGGTCCAGATGGCCTCTCGACCGAAACGGTCGAATGCCTGCGATCGCTGGCACGAGCCTGGCAACTCGATCTGGTCAATTGGGGACGTTGCGCCAGGGCCGCACCGGACGATCCACTGTTCGAACAACTGCTGACCGGCTGACATCGCCGCTATCCACTTGCCAGAATGCGGTCAGATGGAATGCTTCGACTCTGAATACGCAGTGATCTCTCTGGCAATCACCATTTCATTAAAGACTCACCACCAGCAGGCGTGATCATCGCTTTGAGAATTCGCCGATCGGTCTGTTTGCCAAGAAACCTCACCGAACCATCAGCCCTCAAGACGTGGGCGCCCTCGGGATCGTGATAGGAGGACAGGATCGATGGCGAATGATACATGCGGCTTCCTGGCTGGTTGATGCCGACGTTATCTGTCGTGACTTCAATGTCTCGGGGTTCGATCCACGGAATCTGTTGACCAACGGCTTCCGTAAGCAGCACGGTGTTCGAAAGGCCGTCCGTAAACTTTTCGGGCGGCAGTCCTTTCCCCCCGGGAAACGCTGTATCGTTTCCGGTCGGTGCGGCCCAAGCTGTGAAGGGAGTTCCCAATTCATCTTGTCGTTGCGATTCGGGCGTGGCCGGGCATGTATATTGACTGGCAAGTTCGAGGCTCAATCGCCGGTTGCGCTCGGAATTCCATGGTAGAGCAACATCGTAAAACTCATCACGATTTGTCCATTCCTCTATAAACGCTTCTATACGCCAACTGCGTGGAGGCTTGCTGTCGTTTTCAAGCTGACAATCGAAGAATCGACTGTGCGCGACTTTCCAATCGGATAAGACCTGGCTCAATCGCCGAAGTCCGAACTCACATCGATCTGACTTCGTTAGCGTCCCACGCAGGGACACTGGCGCCAATACCAAGGTTACGGCAATAAAGAATATGCAACCCGCAATGCAACCATCACGCGTCGCGGCTTTGGGATTCGGACTGAAAAGTGCGATCGCGGAGTGCAACGTCACACTAATTGCCAATATCCAAATGAGCGGTGTCCGACTTTCAACCAACTGCGGGGGAAGCAATCGCAGCCGGTTCGTCCACGGCTCATCAAACACGATGAGCGCCAAGACCAGATGCAGCACACCAAAACCACCCCACAGCCAGGGAGTTAATCGGTGACAGAGACGGCCGCGAAGGCAACGGACGTAGTACCAGATCCCCGCCAGTACGATTCCGACGCTGAGCACAATATAGACAGCCGTCAGGATCTTCCAACTATCGGTGCCGGGGTATAAAACAGGGCGTGGGGGAAAGTCGTAGGTCATGTCCGTAGGATGGCCACTCCTGCCCGTCCCCTCTTTATGACTGCGACGGCGAAATCACGAACGCGATTCATCTGATCGCATCTCAGTGACATCGCCAGATTCGAATTCCCAATGCAGACGGGCAGGAGTGCCCGTCCTACAAACCTTCGACTACCCGAACAAGTCATACAGCGGTTCGCCCGAACTGATCGGACGAGTGAAACCATCACTACCCAAGCGGGTTTCCAACGGCACACCCAATGAATGGTAGATCGTCGCACTGAGGTCTTGGGCTCGTACGGGTTTGTCTTTCACGAACGCTGCGGTCTTATCCGAGGCCCCATAGACTGCACCGCCGCGGATTCCGCCGCCGGCAATGATCGCTGAATAGCACGCCGGCCAATGCTGACGCCCGGGGTTCGTGGCCGCGGCATTGATAATTGGCGTGCGGCCGAATTCACCCATGCACACCACCATCGTGTTTTCCAGCATCCCGCGATCTTTCAGATCGGTCAGCAAGGCCGACAAGCCTTCGTCCAGCCGCGGCAGGCAATAGCCCATGCCGTACGAGCCGTTGCCGAAGGCATTGCCCATGCCCATTTCGCCACCGTGCATGTCCCAACTGGAACTGGGGGCACCGCCGCCCCCTTCCGGTGCAATTCCCGTCCAGCCGTTGACCGTGACGAAGCCGACGCCGGCTTCCACCAGTCGCCGCGCCAGCAGCAAGTTTTGTCCCAGCGGATGCCGCCCGTAGCGGTCGCGGACGGCGTCCGGTTCCCGTTCCAGCTCGAAAGGTTGACGTCCCGCAGTGCCGTTGGTCAGGTCAAAGGCTCGCTTGTGGAGTTCCTGCCAATCATTCGTGGAACGATTCTTGTCGAGCACGCTACTCGTCAGGTCCAGGCCGTCAATCAGACGGCGACGTTCAGCCATCCGCTCAGGCGCGACGGCAGGATATAGTTCCTCGGGAGCCTTGAACGTCGGCAGGGCAGGATGATTCACAGCTGAGCCCACGAACAATGGACTGTGAACGGCCCCCAGATGACCGCCGGTGCCGATGTTCGGAGCACAGAAGACAGGATCACCGACGCACTTAATCAACCACACATAGTCGGCAATACTATTGGCCTTCGGATTCGGGCGCACCTTCGACAGGATCGCCCCCATGTACGGAGCATCGGGCGGCGAATCCGCCTGGCCGCTGAGCAGATGATGCATGGCATCGAAATGGTTGCTGATGTTGCCGACGTGGGTCATCGACCGAATCAGGCTGAAATTCTGCGTCATGGTCGCCAGGCGCGTGTTCAGCTCGCTGATCTTCATGCCCGGGACCGTGGTGGAAATGGGCTTGTAGGGCCCGCGAATTCCGTCGGGTGCTTCGGGCTTCAGGTCCCATGTATCGAGGTGACTGGGGCCGCCGCACAGCAGAATAAAGATCACCGATTTCCGAGCAGCACCGCGCCCCAGCTTTGTCTCGCCATTGATTCCCGCGGCAACCATGCCCGGAACACCCATCAAAGCGCCGACTCCGCCTGCCTGCAGCAGTTGGCGCCGAGAGAGATCCGAAAGCGTTTGTCGCGGAGCATTAAACGTGTGACTCATTGGGCATTCCTTGGGAATGAATCAAATATGGACCGACATTCAACAAAACATCGGCCCCGCAAAGTCTGGAAATTGAACGATTTCCATTTCCCGCGGGGTTCGAGCCTGTTTCGAAAGTCCCGCCATTGTAACATCCCATCAGACATTCTACATACCAAAAAGGCACAACTGACCGGGATCGACCATAATTCCTGGAAGGCGACCGTAGGATGGCCGCCCCGGCCGTCGTGTTTTTCACGAAACGATCCGGCTCATCCGGTGTTTAATGGGTCTCGCCGTAGGATCGGCATCCTGCCTGTCATGCTTCGAAAAAGAACCTTTGGACTGCCAGATAATACAACAATGACGGACAGGCAGGATGCCTATCCTACGAAGAAGAACTGAGCCTCAATATGTTTTGCCACCGTCGGATATTGGGAATCGTAGGCCTGACACTGCTCAGTGGATTGATCTCCCTCCATGATCTGCCGGCTGGTGAGAACGACGGTGACGATTTCGTCCTGCACGAATCGCTCGGCCAAGTCTGGCGTAACGAGTGCGTCCGCTTCGAGCTGTCGCCAACTCAGGCCGCACACGTGACAGCCAAGCATGCTCTAATCGGCCCTGGAAACATGGCGGTACCCTATCAAGTCATTACCGAGTCCGACGGTACCAGCAGCCGTATCGCATTCGCCGCCAGCCTCAATACCTTTGAGGAACGCCGCTATCATTTTTCTGATGCGCCGACCAACGCAATGCAAACGGATCTCAAGATTGACGAGCGTGGCGAGCATCTGGACCTGTTCAATTCAACCACAGGAATTTCGTTGCGGCGGAAGTTGAAGGCAGGCGAAGGACCAGTCGCGGCCATCCGATTGGCATCCGGAGGCTGGATTGGCGATTCACGTTTACGAACCACGGAGCCCATCCCCGCATATACGGTCGAAGTCACCGCCCGCGGACCTGTTTTCGTCGAGGCCGTCTGTCACGCGAAGTTCGGCCAGGATCGCTCCTGGGAAATCCGATTCCGCGTCTATGCCGGCGAACCGGTGGTCCTGGTCGAAGAGAAGTTTACCACCGACGATGACTCCACGTTCCAGCTGGCGTTGGGAACCGACTACAGCCCCGACCGGTTATTCTATCGGGCCGGCAATGACGTCGTCGGCAAGAACGCGACGTGGGACATCGACCCGCAAGAAAAGCAACCGGTGTTCGTCCTGGAACCGTGGCTGCATTGGTGGGAACGTGATCGCCAGGGAAATTGGTTGGGGTTGTACTCGTCCACAGGAAGCAATCTCCTGGCACTGGGTGCCCTGGAGCCAGGCTTGTGGATCGATCCCTCACAACCGCCCGAGAAGCGGTCTGCGACCCAGATCCTGGTCACCCAGGCGGACAATGACCTGTGGGCCACATTCCCGTTGCGCGGTGGTCAGCGCAAGTGGCTGATCGCCTCACTTGACCAGGACGCGGCACTCGACCTGCCTCCGCCGCCCGTGGGAGGTCGCGGTCCCGGCGTCTCCAAATATGCCACCCTGCCGCAGAAATATCTCATCAAACATGGCGACTTCCCCCTGGATCGCGTTAAGGACGCCACTCGTGCCTGGACGCAGCAACCGGGCGAGCGGGCGCGTCCACTCGTGAGCGAGCCGAATATCCACGCTTTGCGGAAACTCTTGCAGCCCGAACTGCTCGAAAAGTTCCGTCATAGTCCCATCGTCACGTACGCTATGGACGAACCGATTGCCTACTACATCGCGACCAGCGATGGCGAACTCGGGACTCATCTGGGCAGAGAAGCAGTCAGATTGATCCAGATCGAAGTCGACAATTTCTATCGACAAGACAATAGCCCGACACTGGGAGTGGAACCACACCGACGCGCCAACGAGATGCTGCCGGCTGTCAATCTGGCGGCATTGATGCTGGGGCGAGATGTGCTCTTACCGGAGCAATCGCGGCGTCTGAAATCCCAGTTGGCGTTTCTGGCAGACACTGTGACCCGTCCCGATTTCTATTCGCCAGCTCGTGGCTACAGTGCCAATCCCAACATGACGTCCACAGTCGCGGGATTTCAAGTCAGGCTGGCCGGCGCGATCCCCTCGCATCCGAAAGCGGCCGGTTGGATCGCGGGCGGGATGAACGAACTCAAGCGTGAGCTCAATCAATGGTCTGATAAGAACGGCGGTTGGCTGGAAGCTCCGCATTATGCACTCGTCGCCTACGACACGCTCCTGGGATGTTTTCTGGCCGCTCATCTAGCCGGCCAGGACGACGTTTTATTCGATCCCAAAATGAAACTCGTCGCGAACTGGCTGGCCAAGATGTCCAGCCCGCCGGATGTCCGGTTGAACGGCTGGCGGCACCATCTGCCCATTGGAAACACGTATCAGGGAGAAGTTTCCAGCATCTACGGACACATGGCCGTTATCTGGCGCGACAAGGACCCGCAATTCTCGGCAAATATGCAATGGATGCACCAGCAAGCCGGATCGCCCACGTCTCCGGGAATTGGTGGTTTCTACCCCACTCTCGGCGGGTTTCGCACACTGTTGCTCGACCCCGGACTGCCGGCCGTCGCCCCCCACTGGACCAGCGAGCTCTTTCCAGAAACCGGCGTGATCCTGCGTAGTGGTTTTCCGTCCACACACGAAACACAGCTCTCGCTGATTGCGGGCCGCAACCACGACCACTACGACGATGATTCCGGAAGCATCACACTCTGGGGCAAGGGATCATTGCTGGCCAATGACTTCGGCTATACGGGCCATCCATCCAGCGAAGACCACAGCATGATACTCTCCCCCTCAGCACGCAGCGGAAACATGCGCGTGGAAGAATTCACCACAACCGAACGTTTCGATGCAGTCAAGGGCGTGCGGGATGGCTGGACGCGGCACATCGCATTCATAAAAGATCCCGATCCGCTCGGTCACAACTACTTCGTCATCAGCGACACCCTGAGCAAACCGGCTCCCCTGAAGTGGCAATTGTGGTTGACTGCATCCCAGGTCACTACGCAGCCGCAAGCGGCAATCATCCAGGGACGCGACGACGTCGATCTCGATGTCCTGTTCACATCACCTGCGAAAATCACGCTGCGGACCGAGGAAAAATCACGCAACTGTCTGGCCATGCTGGCCAATCGCGGAATCGACGGCGGCAATGTCACCACTCAAACGGGTCTCATCGCCGAGGTCGCGTCCGGCGAACGAATCACCGCCGTGCTCTTTCCGCGCCTGAAGACGGCTGACACGCCTGAAGTCACGTCCCTGGCCGACGGCAAGGTCCTTCGCATCCACAGCCAGGCCGGCACTGACTACGTCTTTCTCAGCACGACTCCATTCAAGTTCAGTGATCAAGACCTGTCATTTGAAGGGACATCCGGAGTGATCCAGCTACGCGGCAACACCTTGATCCTGGCTCTCGGGGCCGCCGGCCGCATCGCTGCACGACAGCACGAGCTCCGCGAAGACCACGCCACATTCAAAGCATGGATCAGCAAACCCTGAACTCGTGAAATCCTCAAATTGAGAGTCAGGAATCGAGCCTATTTCACTCCGCCGTGTATTCGCAGGAGTTTGATGATCTCTGGGTTGTAGCGGTTCGTGTCTGCCCAATTTGGATCAGTCTCAGTTACCGCAAGTGTTAAGGGGGTCAAGCCGGAACTCTCCCTCGCGTTGACATCCGCTCCAGCATTCATCAGATAGTCGACCAACTTGGTATGCCCGCCTCGAACCGCTTCATGCAATGGAGTTCTGTTAGATTCGCCTTGGGCATTGACGTCGCTCCCGGCCTCAACCAATAGCCGAACCGCTTCCACCGAGCCATTCGCGGCCGCACAATTGATGGCGATATTTCGGCGGGGACTCACTACCGAAACATTCGCCCCCCGCTGCAACAACAGCTGAATGATGGCAGCTCGTCCTTCCTTCGCCGCATGTATTAAGGCCGTTTCACCCCAATCATCTTCGTGATTGACCTTGGCCCCCATTTCAAGCAGCATTTTGACGACATCCGCATGCCCTCCCTCTGCTGCGGCATGCAACGGCGGATTGTTCAAAGGATTGATCTCCAGACCATTCTCGATGAACCAGGCCACCGTTTTCGCGTGTCCATTTCGAGCCGCTAGTTCTAATAGCGGAGCGCGCCCGATTAACTCATATTGCGGAACATTACCGATGCGTGGCTTCGCTTCCAGTATTTCCGCCAGCCGCTCAGTGTCGCCGAGAATACTGGCCGTCCATTCGTCCGGTTTCACTCCATACGCCACGAGCACTGCGGCAACTTTGGGGCTGACTTCGGCAGCATCTTTCAGCGCGTCGCTCAGGGCCTTGGGGCCGGGTTTGCGAGTCAGCAGCACGGCTGTAATTTCTGGACTTTCGATGGCGTACGACAGCAATGACTTCTCGGCCGATTCGTTGTCATATTCGGCGTTCCTTTCGAACAACGCTTTCGCGGCGGCGGATCGTTTGTTTTCCACAGCCAGCTCAATGGGAGTCCGCTTCTCCCGGTGGAGGGCGTTGATATCGGCTCCATTCTCCAGCAAGGGCGGGATAACCTGGCTGTGGCCGGCCGCGGCCGCAACGTGCAATGCCGTTTCGCCGATCTTGTCGTCATCATCAAAGACATGAGGCCCGGAAAAATAGTCGTGCGCTTGAAAGAATTGAGGTACTCGCACTTTCACATCGGCCCCCAATTTCAACAATAACTCGATGACATCCAGTTGCCCGGTGCCAGCGGCCCAGATCAGGGGCGTGCGCCGCATGTGACCATCGGGTTTGTTGATGAGCGCCGGCTCGGCGGCCAACATTCTTTTTACCTCATCCAGCTTGCCCAGAGCGCACGCCGAATAAATGTCCAAATCAGCATCCTGCGATAACAAGAATTTGTTAACGGGTTGATGTCCCGACAGAGCTGCAAACATTAGCGGCGTGGCACCATGCGCGCTACGGATATTCACCGCGGCATCGTGCTTCACCAACAACGCACACTTTTCGAGATCACCGAGATTCGCCGCCAGATGCAATGGCGTCACCGACTTATAGATGTCTTGCGAGTTAACCTCGCCGCCATGTTCGAGTAACAGTTTTAGATAGCGCAGATCCAGATCCGCAGCGGCCTGATGCAAAATGTTCGGATATCCATTTTCGCCTGGAGATCCAGCGATATTCGCACGCGCACCGCGCCGGCAGAGCAGTTCCGCGACGTCATAATGGCCATAGGCCACGGCCCAGGAAAGTGGAGTCCGATTGGACAGCTGATCGTAGCCCCATCCGTTTTGATCAAGATTCGGGTCGACCCCGTAATCTAACAGCAGCTTGGCGGCCCCCAGATGCCCATGGTTTGCGGCCGCGCGGAGCGGAGACCATCCGCTCTTCGCGAGCCAGGGTTCCGCTCGCAGCATGGTCTCCATTTCGAGAACATGGCCAGCCTTAACAAGTTCGTCAAACACTAAGCGATGCGCATCCCGCTGCCGGTCAGCCCCAACTTCGGGTGCGCGCCTTGCGACTCTTTTACGACCTTGCCACTGCTGGAATTCGGCAAAAGCCGACTGCGTTTCAGCTCGCAGCTTGGTCCATTGCTCCGTACCCCACGACCTCTCAGGATCTGCGACGATCCCCAATTCCGGTGCCAGATACAATGCGGCCACATCGCCTACAGCCAATTTGAATTCTTTCGATGGGGAACGTTCTAAAATGACGCTGACGGAGCGCTCATCGACAGCATGTGCCGACTGCTGCATCTTCGGCGACTCAAGTTGACCACCACCTGTCACCGTATCGGTGTCATTCAGAAAGTACCCAATGAATGGAAGGGCCCGATCTCGGAATCGAAGATTACCTCCAACCGTTTCAAGGATCTCCATGCGGTCCCGCGCAGCAACACGCCCGGACATTCGCTGCAACGCCGACCATGCTGCCTCGTCATTGGTTGACACGACGGCTTCGGTGATGCGACGCACGATATTGCGTGGCAGCGCGGATTTCGTCCCCCCCATCGCCAGCGCATCGAGTTCCTTGACCAGCAAGGACGTACTCTCGGGATAATTCACATCCAACAGTCCTCGAATTGCCTCGATCCGGGTCAGCACATTCGGATCGCGGGCTGCGGTCAGAAATAGTTTGGTCCGAGGCTCAGCAGAGGCCTGACTATTCCTGACGGCCGAAAGGAGCGGCTGAGATTCGCCCAGCTTCTCGATCAGTGACGGATACAACTTGATCAGTTCGTCGGGATACCGTCGCCCCAACACATGCAGTACCGCACCGTTGGCGCGGGGGTTTCCATCGGGACTGACGGTGGTGAGATGCGTCAGGAGATAGGTAAGAGCTTCTTCCTTCTGAACTCCGGACCACCAGTAGAGTATGTGTGCGAGATCAGCCTGCATTCCGCGGCCTTCGTCGATATGAAAATCGAACGCAATCTCACCTCTGATAATCTCGCGCAGGAGGTCCGTCACGACTTCGGAAATACGGACATGCCAAGCGCTGTAGTCTGCTCGGTTTATGCACCGCGTTAGCCGGAAGTCTTGCAGGTGATTAGTCAATACTGGTAAGGCAGTCAATCCAGCCTCATGAAGCTTCGCGTACCCATCATGGTTCGGCTGTGAGTACGCGGCAAAACTCGAAATCCCCTGATTCTGCTCGTCAGTCCTTCCCACTTCCACCAGCGAATCAATCAGCACTTCCAATGGATTCGTTGTCGCCTTGCGTTCCGCACAAGTGGCTTCCATATCAAGAATGACCGTGCGCTGCAGCAGCGTATTTAACTCAGGCCGCGCGTCTCGCAAATATTTTAGTCGACCAATGATAGGTCGCCGGTCTGCCGTGGATCGTGCAAACTCATTGCTCCAATAATTCCATGCCAATCTCGCTACCGCCACACGACTGTCGCGGGGTGGCGGCGGCGAATTGGTCGAAACGAAAAAAACCCACGATCGATGCTTGCGAGGCCATTCCAAAAGTCGGCTGGCAGCAGCATACCAGCCTCGAGAAACACACTGGATCGCAATGGCCGTCTCGGGAAAAGTATCGAATCCATTGTGGTTCCCCTCCAGCGTCGTTTCGTAAGCATCGATGGATGGGGCTGTCGGCAGCGTAAGAACCTCTGCGATCTCAATGTCGTTGCGGGCGGCAATCTTGTCGCACCCGACCCAAAACAACTTGGGTTCATTTCCTCGTTCCCGAAAAGCGAAAGAATAGGCAAACACTTGTTGGTTATTGACGGTACCCGCCTGACGACGGCGAACGACGAAATCCGCATCCGCCGGTGGCAACGGCAATCCATACGCCTTGTAGTCAACTAGCAATTGGTCAAGACGCGCTTTTTGGCTTTCCGCGATTTCGGTTGCGGCTTTATTGCTCTTTGCCCCGACAACGGAACGATTCGGCGGCAGAGCAGTCTGCGAAAGGCCTGTGTTCACTGTCAGGCAAACTTGCACGAGTACTATCGAAATGATTCCAAGCCAGCGGGAAGTATCCATAGTCTTGACGATTCGCCGGAGGAGGGCGTGCGGACCAGTGATGTCGGACTGAGTTTCAGCCACCTCGATATTGTGACAGTTCTGAGGTGACTTGGAAGAGCGGATCCCATCCCGAAATGATGTCGCTCTCCGCCAATTCAGGCGAGCGATTACACCGCCCGGCTCAATCGGTCGCGTGCTTTTGTAACACGCTTGCTAATGTCCGAGTAATGTTTCAATCAGTTGTTCAGGATCATCCGTGGAGAGCGAATCGGGTTGGTATTTCAACAAGGGGATGATGTCATCGGGCAGTCCCGTTGTCCCATTCAGGTGCAGTTTCGCCTTCGCTTTTCTGACTCGAGGAACCAGAGTTTCATCAGTCAGCCACTTCGGCCACAGGCGGATTGTTTCCACCCCAGCAGCGGCGAACGCTTCAATCTCCTGAGGAGTAGCGATCAGGCCTAACTGGCGGCTCTGGGGTAAGAGCTTACGAAATAGTTTGGCTTGTTCGACAGTGCGAACGCCGATTATAACGTGAGCCGGATCTGTATTTTCAGTGACCGTACTGGCGACCTGCTTGGCGAATTCGTCCCCCTCTTCTTTTATGTCCAACAGGACATCGAACTTCTTTGCAGGCCGCCCCTCCACTGGATAATTCCGCACTTTGAATTGCGACAGCAATTCGTCCACAGTAAAGAGATGCTCCTCACTAAACTTGTGGTCCTTCCACGTGCCCAAGTCGAGTTTACGAATGTCATCATAAGTCAGATCGTTGACCCGCCCCTTGCCGTTTGAAGTGCGATCGACAGTCTCGTCATGGAAGGGCACCAGGATCCCATCCTTGGTTCGGCGAACATCGATCTCGATACATGTGGCGCCGACATCTTTGGCTTCAGAGAAACTGATGAGTGTGTTCTCGGGGAATCGAGCACTGGCTCCGCGATGGGCGATGATCTGCATTGCGGGCAATCTCGCCTTGCGTTCACCGGCCATCCGCTTGAGGTCTGCCTCAGGCAGCACCCCACGATAGATCCTGACGTCACTCAGTCTACCGTTAAAAGTATCGCCCGCTCCGGCCCCTATTCGCAGCATCTTCTGGTTCGAGATATTGAATTCCTTATCGGCCACCATGGAGGAATCCGCGATAGGAAATCCGTCTCGATAGATGTGTAGCCTCAATCCCTGCTTGACGGCCGCGATGTGATGCCATCCAGCCTCGAGAGGCGTCCGCGACATCGTGCAACGCCCGGTTTGCATCGCCTGCACGTGCCCCGAGGGCAACATGCCGCAAACCAGTGATCCAGCGTGTTGGGCCATCGTCCAGACGCGGCGGTACTTCACGTTTTCCGTCGTATCAAGCTGCTTGATCCGGGTCCATGTCTGCCCCCCGTCGTAGCGATAGACCTCAGCGAGCGGCAGGGTTCCGGCGTAGAGTTTGCCGTTGTGAACCAGCATCCCCATCACTTCCAGTTCCTGCCCGAGCCGCCCCATGTCTTCCCATTGGTCCTTGTCGACCAGACGAAAGACCTTGCCGCTCGGCCACGTTCCGACACATAAGCGACCTTCATGAATCGCGAAGGAATAGGTTTGAGTGTTGTCCCCCAGGCGGCCCATGTCGGCCCATGTTTCACCATCAAAGCGATAGATGTTTCCCTGGTCGTAACCGGTTGCCCACAGATAGCCGTTGTAAACCCCCAATGATTCCGTTCGCTTGTCATTCGGTGTCGGCAACGACGTCCATTTCTCGGCACCGTCGTAACGGAAAAAGCCGGCCGGTTTATATAAGGACGAGGCATACAGCTTCCCCTTATAAACCGTCATTCCGCCGATCCCTTCGGTATTCGGTAACCGCCCGCACGAAACCCAGCCGGATTCATCTCGCTTCAGCCGAAACACCTGGCCACCCAGGTTTGGATTCTCCGATTCCACGAGGGCCGAGCCTCCCAGTCGGTACTTGGCCGTTCCGGCATAAAGCTGTCCGTCATACACAACCAGGGATGAGACAGAATTCGCGAGATGCGGGATGGCGATGGGATCCCATTTGCTGCCGTCTTTCGAATGGTTATAGAAGTAAACGTCACCCTTCTTGCCAAGTCCCGGCTCGCACGTGCCCGCGAACAGCCGCGTTCCCATGGCAGCCAACGAGAACGGCAGGACCGACTGCTCTCCACCCGGCCGACCCATGTCGGCCCATTGGGGTTCGCTGCCGTTGTCGACGCCAAACTCCAATTGCCGCTCGTTCGGGGAACTACTAGTCACGCCAGTATTGTTGCGTACTCCGAGCTGAAATCCGGTTCTCGTTGCCGGATCGTATTTGCTGATCAAATCGCCGATATCATCATCCAACATCTGATCGGTGTGGATCCACAAGCTAATCGTGAAATCATCCGCTCCCAAGTTGAGCAAGTCAGAATGCGGAACCGACAAGAACTGCCCGCTCCCGCCGAATCGCGCATTGCCGGGAAGTGGTCCCGCCTTATCGGCCTCGAACACCACACCGTGATTCGTGGCATGCAACCCGTTCGCAGAGGAATCGAGGGCATCCCCGGCCAGCTTCCAATGTGCAATGAGTTTTGCCGCTGCCGGTTTCGCGGCGGTTGGATCGGCAGCCACGACAAAGCTCGACCAGGAAATCAACGACGCCGCGGCCAACTGACAGAGATATTTCATAAGACCTTCTCTTTAAGGATGGATGAGCGCGTCCATCAATTGTTATTCATTTGCCGTCTCGAAATCAAATGCACTGGGAATTTGGTTCGAGGAAAGACAAGTTTGCCCGACGCCCGATCCGAGCAGGGACCATGTCATTCAGCTTGCCGGACGCTACAATCTGAGTGTTGCAGCGATACGCCGAATCGAACTTCGCAACTGGGATCAGCGCTGACTACTCACAGAGGATCACCCCCATGCAAAACTCACTTATCACCAGCGGACTTCTGGGATTCTGGCTGTTGGCGGCCCCGCTGGCGATTCAAGCTGACGACGCCCCAGGAACACCACCGAAGGGTTTCGTAGCCTTGTTCAATGGCAAAGATCTCTCAGGCTGGCGTGGCGGCACTACTGAAGATCCCTTGAAGCGGCTTGCGCTCGCTCCCAAGGAACGAGCCGAAAAAGATAAGGCCTCCGTTGAGGATATCCATAAGCACTGGCGTGTTGAGAACGGTGAGCTCATCAACGACGGCAATGGATTGTATTTGACGACAGTAAAGGACTATGGCGATTTTGAATTGCGGCTGGAATACAAGACCGTCGCGAAGGCGGATTCGGGGATCTACCTGCGAGGCATCCCGCAGGTACAGATCTGGGACTACACCAAGGAAGGGGGCAAGTGGGACCGTAATGCCGACAAGGGCTCTGGCGGTCTGTTCAACAATCCCAAGGGCAGCCCCGGTCAGCTCCCGTCGGTACTCGCCGATAAGCCGTTTGGCGAATGGAATTCGTTCCGCATCACGATGATCGGCGACAAGGTGTCGGTCACGCTGAACGATAAGCTGGTCGTTGACAACGCTGCTCTCTATAACTATTTCGCCAAGGACAAACCGCTGTTACCCGTGGGGCCGATTCAACTGCAAACGCACGGTGGTGAAATCCGCTGGCGGAATGTGTTTCTCCGTGAGATCCCACGTGTGCTCCCCGAATCAGGCAAACTGAGCGATGGCAAGCCCGCGGGCGAAGGATGGTCGCATTTCCTCGCGGGAAATGATCTGGCAGGCTGGAAGCAAAGTGCCAATTACTGGAAGCTGACCGACGGCGTTCTGGTAGGTGACTATCCGGGCGGAGCCAAGCACGAATACATTTATTCGGAGCAGGAATACGGCGACTTCGAGCTCCACGCCACAGTCAAGATGACCGGCGACGGAGCCAATTCGGGAGTCTGCATTCGTACCAAGCCGACCGACACGGACAACGTTCCCGGCTATCAGGTCGACATGGGACCTGGCTATTGGGGCTGCCTGTGGGACGAACGTCGGGACCAGATGGTCGCGGCCTATCCCAAGGAGCTCGCGGACAAACTGGTCAAAGCCAACGACTGGAATCACTACTACGTGATTGCTCGCGGTCATCACATTGAGGCCTGGTTGAACGGAGTTAAAACCATCGACGTCGTCCACCCGCGTGGAATCGACCGCGGTTCACTGGCTTTTCAACTTTGCCATGGGAACAAACACACGCATCTGGAAGTGAAGGACCTGTGGTTGCGTGAGTTGAAGTAGCCGCCCTGTCGTCAAGCGTGTTCGGAAACGGGGAGAAACAATATGACCTGACTGCCAGGTCCTCATCCCGTTTTCGCCACCACCCATGCAAACAGATGCGAAGTACTCAATCTCGTGCCGTTGCCTCCAGTTTCTTATAGATGTCCAGAGCCTGCTGATATTCCTCCAATTCCTCGGCCGCCAACACGCCCTTGTTGCGGCTGATCTCGTGCGTGATCCGTTCGATGAAGTGGGCGACTTCGCGACGCTTGGGCCGCACTGGGCCATCGATCTCATAATGTGCGGGTGCGGTATGGGCATAACGAAATCGCTTTCCCAAGGGCTGATCAAAACAGCGCACTGCGACCCATGAGGAGTTCTTCAATGGCAGCGTCTCGGAAAGGGGACTGCTGAAACCACCCGTTTTCGTGGGTGTGTTGGCCGGCTGGATGGTGCGGACAACGTCACCATTCACAATGACCTCAATGCGATCCAGAGGGACTCGACTCTCGGCCGTTCCGGTAATCGAGACTTCCTTCGCATCTTTGAATACCGTACCGGCGCTTTGACCGTTGAACTGGACCATCAACATGGGGCCGGTGGTCACAAAACTGTGACCGGCGTCCAAACCCTTGATCCATTTGTCGTAGCTGAACTCGCCGGGTACTTGCACATAGACGCGGCCGAAGCCGACCGGGACGGGATGCACGCCGCCAGCCGTGCCGCCGGTGGGCCGCATGCGAAAGCCACAGTTCAGGAACGCGTAATAGTTCTTGAAACCCCAATCGATCCAGCCCCATTCGGTATAGCCGCCGGCATCCGTTTCGATCTCCCAGCTCTTCGGCAGCAGATCGAGGGTCCAGTTCTTAAAGGCGAATTCCGTGCGCCAGACATGGTTATTCGCCAGCTCAAACAGGTCCACCCTCATGATCGGGACAATCATGGGAGACCAATTCCAGGAGTGCTTGTCGAGATCCAATAAGGCACCGCTGCCGTGTGCTTCTCGAGCCACCGGAAGCACCGGAGGCGTGGCCAGTTCCAGCCCACGGCGCTGATTGATGACGAAAACCGCACCTTGCGTATGCGGTTTGCCACGCAGATTGAACAACTCATACTCGGTATTAACGGGCCAGATCACACGGTTCGGAGCGACTTGAATCAGTTCCGGCCGCACATCGCCAGCCAGCTTGCCGCGACTCGCGGGCTGGTAGGCTTCTCTGACCCAATAAGTCAGCGGCAGTGTGACATGCAGGTCCTCGGCGAGCATCACATTGGGCATCTCTTCCAGCTTACGATGCACGTGCGTATCGCCCGAATACCAGCCCCGGGCCGGCATATCGATCCAGCGAGACAGCGGCAGTACCACTTCGACCGGTTCCGAACCAACGGTCACTTCCTTGGTGAGAGGCTGATATTCCTTGCCCAGTTCCACGGTGATCGTCGCGTTTCCAGCCGGAACGTCCACCTCGAACGGATCAGCCGATAAGGTGACGTGCTTCTCGACACTTTTGGCGCTTCGCTCAACCGAATACTTGATCGCCGAACCGTCTTCACCCAGCGACTTGGCAAACAACCAGGTGCCGTCTGCGGATTGCACATACATGCGGCACGGCAATACTGCGCCCGACTGGGCGTCAACAACTTTGCCGCGCAGCTTTTCGGCACGGCAATCTGAGGCCAGGACCGTCAGGAACATTCCAATAACAGTGAGCTTCATCGTGTCGCGCAACACTTGAGTCATAGTTCTTTCCCGATAGATTGAGGAATACAACACTTCGCCTTAACCAGATGGCTAGACATCCGGGTGCAGGCCGTCCAGTGAGGGTGATTGACCAACCTGTTTCGAGCGGCGATAATCGGCTTGGAATCGAGTCGCATTTTTCTCAGCGACCAGTGTGGTACACAACCATTGCTAACAGTTCGGCAGACAAGTCTCCAGATCCTATCAGAAATCACGTTGACTGACCGCCCACAGTCACGCTACACAGTTTCCATTCCTCATCGAGGCTAATCGATGCGCTGGTTTGCTCTCGATGAATGGAACTGGGAGACGCAGCTCACGGTGCCCGAACTGTGCGAACGGCTCACCCGCGATGTCGGGGTGGTGCGATTAGGATCCTTCATACACCAGAAGGAATTTGTCGGCACAGCTTCAAAGACAGGGTTTCATCTGACACCGGTCATTTGGGGACAGACCTCGTTGCTTCCCCAATTCGTCGGCGAATGGCGACCGGCAGCGTCAGGCTCACAGGTCAAAGTGATCGTCGTCCCTAATCGGGCTGTTCACGTTTGCCTGATCATTCTCTTCGCCTGTTTAAGCACGCTCGTCTACGACCCGAAACTCGAACGAGTCGCACTGCTGACGATCGGCAGCTCGGCACTCGGTTGGCTGTGGTTGCAAGGCAGCGCTCTCATTGGGACCAGTATCGCCGAGCGAAAGTTGCGCCGGTTATTGGAAGCAAATCCAACACGCAATGCCGAACCATGGCCATTGTCCGCACCGCGGGCCACTCGAGCCGCCATCGCGATTTGCATCGTAACAGCGATCACCTTGGTTATCGGAGTGACTCTGATAGTGCTGATCTATGAAGGGGCACTGGCTTTCAGCAATCGACCGGCAGTTGATCTGGTTTGCGTCTACTGGACGACACAAGCGATCGCCATCGCCTGGCTGTTCTGCCTGTCAAAGCTAAAGCCCGCGGCCATGGTACGCTGTTTAACTTTGCTGTTTGGATTAGAGGTCGGCATCACATGGTGTCTCGCTGTCGATGGTTACGCGGGAGACGGCCGGCCGCTTTTGACGTGGCGCTGGTCACCGACACGTGCCAAAACCTTTGCGGCAACTCAGGCTCCCCACATTCCACCCACTAATACGCTGGTGGATCTCACGGTTACCGGACCTCACGATTTCAGCGGATTCCGAGGGTCTCGACGCAATGGAGTGGTCGCCGAGATCCAACTCGATCCCGACTGGCAGAAGACGGCTCCGCAGGTCGTCTGGCAGCATCCCATTGGGGCAGGGTGGTCCGCTTTCGCTGTCGTTGCGGGATTCGCAGTCACACAAGAGCAACGTGGTGAGAACGAGGCTGTCGTCT
>JAQGHS010000396.1 GCA_028291605.1 Planctomycetaceae bacterium
CACCTATAAGGGCCGCCAAGTCTGGCTGCGAATCCTCTCTCAGGCACCCCACATGTTTCCGCCCCGACGCGTCTCCCCCGTAGCAAAATTGGTCAATGACGACGTCTGGTAAGTGCGAGCCAAATAGAATATTGAATAAGCGTGAAGCCCGACGTTGAAAGACGCCGGGCTTTTGTTTTTTACGACTCTGAAGAGTCAGGCTACAGGGGGACTACGTAGCAGAACTCGCCAAGAGTTCTGGCCACTTTGGTAAAGGCCCCCGAAGTCTAGGCGACTTCGGCTACTGGGGCGGATGCTGTGGCCAGAGACCACGCTAATCCTGTATGCTGGATGCAATACTGTCTCACGCTCCGCCAACCCGTTTCCACCCCATGCCCGATATCGTCCTGACCACCTTGAACGCCAAATACGCTCACTGCGCGTTCGGGTTGCGGTATTTGATGGCCAACCTGGGTACATTGCAAGAACGGGCCACCATCGTTGAATTCGAGATCAGCCAGCGCCCCGTCGACATTCTGGAGACGCTGCTGGCTCAGAATCCACGCATCATTGGCCTGGGCGTCTACATCTGGAATATCGAGCAAGCCACCCGCCTCGTCAGCGACCTCAAGCGGATTCGCCCCGACATCATCATCATTCTCGGTGGCCCCGAGGTCAGCTACGAAACCGACGGGCAACCGATTGTCGAACTGGCCGATTACGTCATCACCGGTGAAGCGGACCTCACATTCGCCCGTGTCTGCGAACAAATCCTGACGGGACTGCGTCCGGCAGACAAAATCATCCCGGCCGAACTTCCCCAGTTCTCGAAGCTGTTGCTGCCCTACCACCTCTATACCGACGAGGACATCGCCCAGCGCGTCATCTACGTCGAGGCCTCCCGCGGTTGCCCCTTCACCTGCGAGTTCTGCCTGTCGGCCCTCGATATTCCCGTGCGGCAGACGGGACTGGATGATTTTTTAGAGGCCATGGACCGCCTGCTGACTCGCGGAGTCCGCCAGTTCAAATTCGTCGATCGCACGTTCAATCTCAACCTGCACGTCGGCCGGTCGATCCTGGAATTCTTCCTGGCCCGGTTGCACCCTGAGCTGTTTCTCCACTTTGAAATGATCCCGGATCGCCTCCCGGATCAGTTGCGGGAAATCATCGCCCGATTCCCTCCCGGGATGCTGCAATTCGAAGTCGGGATTCAAACTTTCAACGAAGAAGTCTGTGACCTCATCAGTCGCCGGCAGGACAACGCCAAAGTCGTTTCCAACCTGACCTGGCTGCGTGAGCACACCGGAGTTCACGTCCACGCCGACTTGATCGTCGGGCTTCCCGGTGAGGATCTTTCCAGCTTTGGCGTCGGTTTTGACCGCTTGGTGGGATTGCACCCACAGGAAATTCAGATCGGTATGCTGAAACGTCTGCGCGGCACACCGATCATTCGCCACGACGACCAATGGCAGTTGAAATACAGCTCCTATTCTCCCTATGAGATCCTTGCCAACAGCCTGATCGATTTCGACACGATGCAGCGTCTGCGACGACTGTCCCGCTATTGGGACCTGGTCGCCAACAGCGGCAATTTCATCGAATCGACCCCGCTGATCTGGGGCGCCGAATCCCCCTTCTGGTCATTCCTGCGCTGGGCAGACTGGTTGTTCGCGACGACGCAACGCACCAACGGCATCGCCCTGACACAGTTGTCCGAGTTGCTCTTTCGCTACCTGACCGAGGTCGTGGGACACCACCCCGCAACAATCGCCATGCCACTCTGGAGAGACTACCAACGAGGCGGCCGCAACGACCGACCACAGTACCTGCGCGATTACATTCAAGAACCGATGCCTCCCCGGAACGTCACCCCCCGTTCGCTCCCCAAACGTCAGGCACGGCACGTCGATCAGGCGTAGCCCACGCCGTAGCCGAAGTCGCCAAGACTTCGGGCCGTCATACCAACGCGGCCAGAACTCTTGGCGAGTTCTGCTACAAGAGACTTCACGACCTCGCCCCTGTAGCCAACGCCCTGAAGGACGATTCAACGTCACGGGAGGGTGAGGCTCCTGCCGAACCGCAAGCGTTTTCCGGCCCTCGCTAGACTATGCGGCTCGGCGGGAGCCTCGCCCTCCCATTGACTCGAATCACGATTGCCACCGTACTCAGCACCAATCCCATAAGTCCCATCCGTCCCATTGGTCCCATAAGTCCCATTCCTGAATTCGCAAACAGCTCGCCCGACTCTGGAGAGTCAGGCCACCGCGGGCTAGTATTAGCCAACGTTCATAACATCCAGAGCATTCCAGCAGAGATTCTTGCAAATGAGTCATCCAAAAGTGCGATGGGGCGTCCTCGGCGTCGCGAAGATCGCGACCGAGAAGGTCATTCCGGCCATGCAGCGCGGCCAGTATTCCGAAGTCGTCGGGATCGCTTCTCGTTCACTCGACAAAGCGACCGCGGCCGCCGAACGATTGGGACTCTCCAAGGCCTACGGTTCCTATGAAGAGCTCATCGCCGACCCCGAAATCGATGCGATCTATAACCCTCTCCCGAATCATCTGCATGTGCCCCTCTCGATTCAGGCCCTGGAAGCCGGCAAGCACGTGCTGTGCGAAAAGCCGATTGCCTTGACTGCCCGGGAAGGCCAGTTGCTGGTCGACGCCGGCGCACGGTTCCCCAAGCTGAAGCTGATGGAAGCTTTCATGTACCGCCATCATCCGCAATGGGTGACGGCCAAGCGTCTGGTTTCTACCGGTCAGATTGGTAACCTGCGAACGATCCAGTCGTTCTTCTCTTACTTCAACACAGACGGCAACAACATCCGCAACATGGCGGAACTCGGTGGCGGCGGGCTGATGGATATCGGCTGTTATCCGATCTCGCTGTCTCGCTTCATTTTCGGCCATGAACCGTCCCGCGTCTTCGGGCAAGTGGAATACGACCCGCAATTCAAGACTGACCGCATCGCCTCAGCAATCATGGATTTCGGCGAGGGGACCGCGACCTTCACCTGCAGCACGCAGCTATTCCCTTACCAGCGAGTCCACATCGTCGGGACCACCGGCCGGATCGAAATTGAAATCCCCTTCAATGCACCACCCGATCGCCCCTGCAAAATGTGGCATTCTACGGCGACCAGCACGTCGGAAATTGTGTTATCAACTTGCGATCAATATACCATCCAAGGGGATGTGATGTCGCAAGCGATCCTGAATGACACCCCCGTTCCAACGCCGATTGCCGATGCCGTCGGCAACATGAACGTCATCGAAGCCATCGTCGCAGCGGGCAAATCCGGGACTTGGGCTCGCCCCGCTGCATAGAATAGTAGCTTGAATCACCGCAGTCCCAATCATCGCCAGAGACCTCCTCCCCGAAATGTCATCCGAACCTGCCAACCCGAATGAAGAACCCGGTATTCCCGGCAAATATGTCGTCATGGCGATGGTCACCTTCGCGATCATGACGACGGGCACCATGTGGCTGTACACGTACTTCAACAACCGCCCCTTCATTCCGCTCCGGCATGCCCTCGTCCAGCGTTTCAAGCGGGAAACGTCCCCGCGAGTCGAAGGTGGCAAAGAACGGGGTCGAGGCCCCAGCAGACTGCGGATCGTACTGACCGTCGACTTCGATCCGTCGCTGGAAACTCCCGAAAACAAGAAGCTCCGCGAGACAATGGAGCAAGATGCCATTGCCCTCGCCAAGCAGCATATCGACCTCTCAATCTACGAGAAGTGGGAGTTCATCCTGATCCGCTACACACCGGAAGGCCTACCCAAGCGTTGGGAGAGCAAACGCGAAATGTCCGAAGTCACGAAATGAGAATGAAAGTCGTTGATCGCTCCGCGATCGAAACGCGTTCGCAGTAGCGAGGTGAAACGACCGCCGGGGCGAATAACAGTTCAACGTCGATCCTAGTCCGCGTTTCGATTGCGGAGCGATCAACGACTTTCAATCCACATAGATGAACTCGTTCAGATTGAAGAGCGCCAAACAGAACTCAGTCAGCGCCGCTGCGGATTCGGCACTCACGCCAACCGGCAGATGATCCGGAACCGCCAACTCCGTGGCCGGCCGCTTTGTAGCCTCGAGTCCCTCGGTTTCTGCTCGCAAAAATCCCAGCGCGGTCTGCAATTCATCCGCACGCGGAGAACGTCCCAGGGTCAACTGATAGGCCAGCGTAACCCGTCCCGCATTTCCATCCGCCGAAGCCCGCAGTAAGACGCCACACAGATCCCGAGCCGCCGCCAGCGACACGTCCGAGTTCAGCAGAATCAACGCCTGCGGAGCAATCGTCGACTGATTCCGCCGCGGACAACTGGCATTGGAATCGGGCCGGTCAAACGCTTCAAACAACGGATAGCGCAGGTTGCGACGAACAAATAAATAGACGCTTCGCCGACGATGTTCGGTCACATCCGGCGTCACCGGCCACTGATTCTTCAGCAACGTCGCCACCATCTCCGCCGGCAACGGGGGCCGAATCCCGGGCCCGCCACGTCGCGCACTGAGCTCACCCGCCGCGGCCAGCATGCTGTCCCGGATGGCCTCGCCCTCCAGCCGCAATCGAGGCATGCGGCTCAACAGTTTGTTTTGCGGATCGAGAGACCGGGCTTCCGACCACGCCGATTTGGCCGCTTCACGCGTCGCGGCTGACCACTCGGATGAATCCGGTCGGCTCGCCTGTTGATATGTCGCCGAAGTCAGCAACAGCTTGTGCAACCACTTCAGACTCCATCCGTGCCGCGGGAATTCTCGAGCCAGCCAGTCCAGCAACTCCGGATGCGTAGGACTCACCCCCATCGTCCCGAAGTCGCTCGAGGACCTCACCAATCCTTCGCCAAAATGGTACCGCCAGATCCGATTCACAATGACCCGGCAAGCCAGCGAATTCTCGGACTGAGTCAACCACTGGGCAAGCGCCAACCGAGGATTTATCTGCGGGGCAGGGCCCTGATTCGAGGCCGCCGATGTCCGCAACACCCGCGGCCAGCCCGGCGACAACTCCGCTCCCAATCGACGAAAATCACCGCGAATCGCCAGACGACAGGTTTTCGGCGCCCCTTCTCGAAGGACGCGCCCGGCAGGCAATTCGGGAAGTTTCGGCAACAGATCACGCTGCCGAGACAACTCCTGATGTTGCCGACGTTCTTCGTCCGTCAGCGCAGCAAGCAACTCTTTAGCGCTAGGCTGAAGGTCAGGGTTCTTGTCCCGCAACCGTTGCCGCGCAGCATCCATCAATCCCGTCAGCCGAGGTTCCAGTTCACGACTCGCAGCTCCCCGCTCCTTCTCTCGGGTAGCATACTCTGCCTGTTCCACAGTAGTGGGAATGGGGTGATCTTTGAAGATTTCACCCGATTCAAAACAGGCCCGCAGGCGATAAAAATCAGCCTGACTCAGCGGATCAAACTTGTGATCATGGCATTGAGCACACCCCACTTGCAGTCCCAGAAACACCGCTCCCACGGTTGAAGCCATCTCATTCAACACGGTATGGCGGCGTTCATCCTGATTGTTGATATCGGGCATATCGGGCCCGCATAACAGCCAGCCAGTCGCCACAGTTGCCGAGGGATCGCCCGGATGAATCAGATCACCCGCCAACTGCAAACGGACAAATTCGTCATAGGGGAGATCTCGATTCAAAGCCTCCACAACCCAATCCCGATACCGCCAGGCATTCTGGCGGACGAGATCATGTTCATACCCGTCAGTCTCCGCAAACCGCGCCAGATCGAGCCAATGCTGAGCCCACCGCTCGCCATACGCCGGCGAGGCCAGCAGGCGATCAATCAACCGCTCGCGAGCATCCGCCGCACCGTCCGCCAGGAATTCCGCCTGCTCGGCAGGAGTCGGTGGCAATCCAGTGAGGTCAAACGTCACCCGTCTCAAGTAGGTCAAACGATCCGCCGGCGGCAACGGCCTCAGCTTCGCGATCTCTAATCGGGAAAGAACAAACCGATCAACCCCATTGACCGGCCATGCGGTATCCCGAACGGTTGGAATTTCACTATTAAGCAACGGCCGGAAGGCCCAGTGGTCACGGTCGCTCGCAGAGATTTCCGGTTCGACAATTGGTTCGGGGGAGACTGCCTGGGTGGTCTCTTCACCACAGACAAGGCCAACGGCAAGGATGATCGCGGCGACACTGAAAAAAGCTCGTGCATACCGTACTCGTGCTGAGCGAGCTGCCGGCCATCGATCGCTATAGTGAGCGCAAGTTGCCGTCATCGGAGCGGGCTTTCTTAGAGTGCATCAACACGAACGCGAATGACCATTCTATACGTAGTCAGTGTCCCAATGCGACGTGCTCGTCTAGACAAACGAACGGTTTCAGTCTGGGGTCGGGCGTTCAAATTTCAAAATTGGCAAGACGTCAACGCGTACTTCG
>JAQGHS010000406.1 GCA_028291605.1 Planctomycetaceae bacterium
ACGACCAATGAACCATCATCGCATTCGACGCCATGCAGCTCGTGATACTGGCGATGGTCATCGCCCGGTCGAGTTGGAATTGTCGCCAGCCACTCCCATGTCTGACCGTCATCCGTCGACTGGCACACGCCGACACGTTCCTCTTTCGTCCACAGTTCTTTTCCTGGGTAGAGAACTCGACCGCCGGAAAGTGCAATCGGCCCGTGAGGGCTATTAATCGGCACCGCATAGCGGCTAGACCATGTCACGCCGCCGTCCGTGGACCGGATCATCCAGGTCCCCACTTCATGCTGCCGCTGCTCGGCGGAAATGCGATGATGTACTGCCCGCCATTCCGCGAACTTGATCTCGGTCCAGGCTCCAGGTTGACCGGATGCCAACTTCTCGGCCTTGTCCAGCAGGTCTGCGTAGGCCAGGGACGTGAAGGTGGTCACGAGAATCGTCCCCTTGACCGTCTCCACAACTCCCGCGTCGCGATCATCGATCGGGCCATCGAGCAGGACTTGCGGCCAGCGCCAAGTGCGTCCTTCGTCCTGTGAGCGCATGAGTTCCACGCGACCAAACGGACAGACGTGTGATTCGCGGCCTCCGGAAAACACCAGCAACAGCTCACCGTTACGACGGCGAGTCAGTGTCGGCCAGCCATGGTAGAGGGGCGGCTTCCAACTGATAGTCCGGACTTCTTCGACGGTGATTTTCGGAACCGTGGAAGCAGGGGCAAAACCCGTGAAGGCGATTGCTCCCGCACCCATTAGCGTGCCAATGGCGTCGCGCCTGGTGAATAGTCTACGCATAGTTATTCTCGAGGAGCCACCGTTAACTTTCACATCGTACCAGCGGCGTAAGCCGAGGGATTCTTCGTAGCCGTAGGATAGGCATCCTGCCTGTCTTTTGTCACCTCAAGTGACAAAGTCGCGGTCTGTTCATCCCACAATTGCCCGTTTGATCGCCGCAGTCGGTTGGTTCACCTGTCTGTCGATTCGGGACGGACAGGCAGGATGCCTATCCTACGACACACAAAGAACAAACAGACCCCGAGAGCCCAGATGGGCTTCCCGAGGTCGGTGAGTTGCAGAATTCTGCGAGTGATTCAGACGCTGGCAAACATTGTTATCAGCAGCTTATCGGCTGGCTTCACCACCACCGTGTTGGATTCCGCAGACGATGTCGCAGGACATGTTGGTATCGCAATCATCGATGTGGTCGATGAAGCAACTGCCGCCGAAGCTGCTCTTGATCTTGCCGTTACCGATGGCGTGGAAGCCGCTGAAGGCAAACGACTGATTCAAAGACCCCACGGCATTCGAGATGTCGTTCAATTCGGTATTCACGGCGACCGCCACTTCACTCCAACCGACGATCAGGGCCAGGACGGCGATGGTGATGATCAGGACCAATTCAATGGAAACCACGGCACCGTTTTGATCCATCCAGAAGTTCTTCAACATGACTGCGTGTCCTTTAGTAGTTTTTCAACAAGTGTGTTTGAGAGAGATTGCAATTCAATTCAACTGGCAATCTGGATATGGCAGAGAAACCCCTCTGCAACACCGACGCGATCTATTAGCCACTCGAAAGTGTCCCCGTAGTTACCGACAACCCGTTTAGGGGACGCTTATGTGCACTGTTTACGTATTGCTGCCCCGATGATTTGGACCTGTGTTCGCATGACGAGAGCTTGACCCCCGGCCGGATGTTCAAGCTGCTTGAGCTGCGATGGCTCTGGTCCCTGACCGACTCAGGGACCCATTCACTGGGCGTACGATGAGCGAATGATTTGGGGCACCGACTGCCCTGGATCAGTTCATATCACCGAGATCAGTGACCGGGGAGAGCTCTGTTCGCCTGTCGTTGCGGATCAGGTGAGAACGAAAAAGATGTAACGCATTCGCGGTGCCAATCGAGGCCCGGCGCCAAACATCGGCGTACGTCAGCGGCAGCGAATCTCGCTCAAACGCCAAAGAAAGACGTGCATTTACGCTCGCACGGAATTTGTGCGGCGGAACAATTTCCGGTCAGTCCCGCAGGTCCTGACCTCAGCCGTCTGTATCATCTGCTTAACAAATCGCACTTTCGTTTTTGACACACGTCAAGCGGGCACGACAACCGTTGCCAGCCGCGTGGTCTCAGATGTTGCCCCGGATTCTGCGAAACCCTTTGAGTTGTCGTGGTTTACAGCCAACAAGTCCTTAATTTCGTCAGATCCGGCTGTAACGTCTGCAACACGATGTTCTGATGAATGCACGTTGCGCGCCAGATGATGCATTTACGCCACACTTTCTCGTAGCCCGACTCCCTGAGTCTGGCTACCGCTTTCAAATGCCGACGGCCCGGTTGAGTTAACAACCGGGCCGTGAAGATTGGGAGGTCGCCGAACAGCGTTTCAACGATGGATGTAGCGGAAGCTCGTAAGAGTTCCGCCCGGACGTCTGGAGACTACCGCGGAACTCTTACGAGATTCCACTACTATGATTCGGATCTGCTCTACGACTTCTTCACGGCATCCACGGCCACCGTCTGCAGATCGCGGCGCAGATCCGAGCCGTCCGCGTTCGGTAATCCGACGCGTTGAATCAGCAGAATGACAAACACATCCTGATGCGGATCGATCCAACCCTGAGTTCCAAATGCTCCACCGTGACCGTAGGTGCCGGCAGAGATCATGGCGTGAACTCCAGTTGGCTGACGGACGACGGCCCAGCCGTAGCCGAAGCTCATCCCCGGAGTAAACCCACATTCCAGCTTGCCGGTTTGAACTTTGGTCATCTCGGCGACGCCGTCCGCAGTGAGGATTTTCACCGCACCATTAGAGCCCTTGTGGAGCATCAATTGATACAGCTTGGCCATGTCAGCGCCCGTGGAGTAGAGGCCGCCGGCCGGGATGGGATGCTTGGCGTCGCGAGTAGGCCCGAGCAGTGAATAGGCAACGTATTGCAGCTTTCCCTCTTTCTGTTCGTACAAGCCGGCCAGTCGTTTTAGTTGTTCGTCCGTGGGGTAAAACGTTGTGTCCTTCATGCCCAGCGGCTCGAAAATACGTTGGCTCAGGAAGCTCTCGTATGATTGGCCTGAGACGACTTCAATGATCCGGCCCAGAGTGTCGATGCCCGCGTTGCAGTAGGCCCATTTGCTCCCGGGCGCGAAGTCGAGAGGCTGTTTGGCGCTCACTTCCACCGCTTGCTTCAGCGTCAACTGACGCTTGAAGTAGAGATCTCCGTTGGGGGCCGGAAAGCCACCTGGCAAACCGGACGTATGCGTCAACAGATCGCGAATCGTAATGGGACGGGCCGGCGCGTCCAATTTGACGTTGCCACCCTCGCGGCTCACCACCAGCTTCTGGCCGGCAAATTCGGGAAGATATTTTTCGACCGGATCATCGACGGCCAGCTTTTTTTCTTCGACGAGAATCATGATGCCCATGGCGGTGATCGGCTTAGTCATGGATGCAAGGCGGAACAGGGCATCTTTCGGCATGGCCTGTGACGCTTCGATGTTCTGCTGCCCGAACGCTTCGAGACTGGCGATCCCGTCTTTCGAGCCGATGACGGTGACCGCGCCGGCGATCAGGTGCTCATCAACGTACCGCTGCATTTTTTCGCGGATCGTAGCGAGTTTCGCTGAGTCAAACTCCGCGGCCCCACTGGTACCGGCGAGCAACAGTAGCAGTCCCCACACCAGACATGAATTGATCCAACCCCTGCGCATGGCGAGCGTCCTCCGTAGTGATTTGAGACAGGTTGCCGTTCCGCACGGCGACTGCATCAAACACAGTTGGGGAGGTCAAATCAAGCGTGACGGAGGAAAGGTGAAGGGTGAAAGGGGGGAGACGTGATGGTATTCGCTTTGATGGGACCAATGGGACGGATGGGACTTATAGGAATAGGACTGCGAAGACGCTGGTGACTATGAGCAATGGAAATCCCATAAGTCCCACCAA
Organism: Planctomycetaceae bacterium; assembly: GCA_028291605.1. GTDB lineage: Bacteria > Planctomycetota > Planctomycetia > Planctomycetales > Planctomycetaceae > JAKFVC01. The sequence goes on from JAQGHS010000406.1 coordinate 3,935, forward strand.
AACGCCACCAAAGAAAAAGAACAGGAGCCGTAAAACGACTCCTGGGCTTGGCATTAGCGGGTTGTCGGTTGCGAGTTGCAGACGGCTCGCGGGTGGCGAAGAAGTCTTACGGGGCATCCGAATCGAGTGGCAAGCTCGATTCGCCGCAGTGCTTCCGAGTCACTGATCCAGGTTCAAGGTTTGGCGCCCTTGGGAAACTTGGAATTCGTCAGGTTCGCAGCATCATCAGGTCCAGTGCCTGCAGCGCGTTGGTTTTCGCGCTGAATGGCTTCGTAGACCTCCTGTCGGTGGACCGGTATCTCCGTGGGGGCATTGATTCCTAGGCGTACTTTATCGCCGCGAATGTCCACCACGGTGATGACGATGTTATCACCGATGATGATGCTTTCGTCGCGTTGTCTCGACAGCACAAGCATCGTGTGGCTCCTCAGTTTCTCCAGGAAATCCATTATCGGCCCGGCCCGCTGGCCGCTATCCGCAACAGAGTGTGATCCTGGATCGTGTTAGGGGAATAAGCAATTCAAATCCGTTTTCTGTCTTCGTTTTCACTGCGTCAATTTGTCGATCTTTGCTTCTTCATCGCCGACTGGGGACGGGGCTGGCAATTTTCCAATCCGGCTGTCAACGGTGGGGACTTTTAGTTCTCCGCGTCGTGCTGATCTCCTCTATTTTGTCCGA
>JAQGHS010000455.1 GCA_028291605.1 Planctomycetaceae bacterium
CGCAACCTGGATGGCACGCGACTCCGCTAACCATCATTTCCGTAGCCGCTGTCCCGAGACTGGGGGAGCATGTCCGCCCCCCCGCATTCTGGCGAATGCGGCTACAAGATGGGTGAACCATGGTCGCCCCATTCAAGCTGCATTCAGGAGGATGCGCGCCAGTTCGACAGCAGTCCGCGGAGGTAGTCCCCATAGTCATTCTTAATCGTCGCGGCGATCGCCGCCAGTTGCTCGGCGGTGATGAACTTCTGCTGGAGCGCAATTTCTTCCAGGCACGCGATCTTTAAGCCCTGTCGCTGTTCGATCGTTTCGATGAAGTTGGCAGCCTGGATCAACGATTCGGGCGTGCCCGTATCCAGCCACGCCATGCCGCGTCCGAAGACCTGCACGTGCAGTGTTCCCTGTTCCAGGTAGACTCGGTTCACATCGGTGATTTCCAGCTCATTGCGGGCCGAGGGTTTTAAATTGGCGGCAATGTCGAGCACCTGGTTGTCGTAGAAATAGAGACCCGTCACCGCCAGGTTCGACTTGGGCTGCAGCGGCTTTTCCTCGATATTGACCGCCAGGCCACGTTCGTCGATCTGCACAACTCCGTAACGTCGCGGATCCTTGACGGTATAGGCAAAAACAGTCGCCCCCGAAGTTTGCGAGGCGGCGGCCTGCAGCAGGCCCGTAAAGCCTTGTCCATAAAAGATATTGTCGCCCAGGATTAAAGCGACACTGTCGGTCCCCACGAATTCCCGCCCGATGATAAAGGCCTGCGCCAGCCCCTCGGGCTGCGGTTGAATCGCGTACGTGATGGAGATCCCCAGGCGGCTGCCGTTCCCCAGCAGGCGTTCAAATCCGCCGATGTCTTCCGGGGTGGAAATCAGCAGGATGTCCCGAATCCCCGCCAGCATCAGCACCGACAGCGGGTAATACACCATCGGCTTGTCGTAGATCGGCAGCAGTTGCTTACTAACGGCATTGGTCATCGGATACAGCCGCGATCCGCTGCCTCCGGCCAGAATGATTCCCTTGTGAATGTGAGGTCGATCCGAACGCAACGGTGCGGGCATGGCATGAGCTCTATGGAAAGTGTGTCTGGCTGATTGTCAGGCTTTTTAGAATATCCATACTACCGAACGTTGCGCACCGAAGTTACTCCACCATGGAGAGCAACTCGACCGTACCACTGGTTGAGACGTAAGTTGGCCGCTTCACCCATTCTCAGAAGCGATCTCCGTTCCACTCAATTTACACAAACACATACCCAGAAAAGACTTACTACACATCTTCGGAATTCCTCGCTTGTATTATCTGATAATTAGTCATATTGTTGAGGGACCGTCGCTTTTTATCTTTTGATTTCGGCGGAATTTGACTGGCCGTTCCTTGCGCTCTGGGATTGGAGAACTGATCGATGTTGCGGAAACGTGGCTTTACCCTGATTGAATTGTTGGTCGTGATTGCGATCATTGCCGTCTTGATTGCCCTGTTGTTGCCTGCGGTTCAGCAAGCTCGTGAAGCGGCCCGGCGCAGCCAGTGCAAAAACAACTTCAAGCAAATCGGCTTGGGACTGCACAACTATCACGACAACTTCCGCGTGTTTCAACCGGGCCTCTATAACACCATTAATAATTGGACAACCCCACCCGCTGGGGGATTGGACCGACTGGGCTGGATGCCCGCCCTGTTGCCCTACATCGACCAGGCAAACCTGTACAATCAGTGGCAAAAAGAGTTTGCCACCGGGGTCAGTGGTTTGGCTTTCAGCCTGCGAACCACTGTCATACCTGTGATGACGTGCCCGTCCGACCCCAATGCCGGCAAGATGTCCGGGTTCGGGAACGGATTTGTGGGAAATATTCTGTTGAGCGGCGGAGCTCGGGCCTGGGGTGCTCAGAATACCGCTACTGACTCCGCCGGCGGAACACCGACCGGCCTCTTTTACACCAACTCGAGTGTCGGAATTCGCGATATTACCGACGGTACCAGCAACACGATCATGTCGTCGGAGATCGCCCTGATTCCCGATGGCGGGGCGACTCCCGCGGGCTGCAGCGCTAATATCGACACACGGGGACTGATGTGGAATCACGTTCACATGTCGTCATTGATCATTACTTTGCGTCCCCCCAATTCGCCAGTCGCTGACGTCGTCGGCTATGGGTGCCAAAATGCCCCTGAGACCCCTTGCACCTGCGGCTTGAGCAACGGCGTGATCACGCCCCGCAGCCGGCATGTTGGTGGTGTGCATGTGGGATTGGCCGATGGCTCGACGCGGTTTGTTTCCTCCAACGTCGACACCACGGTATTTCAGAACCTGGGCACCAAGGCCGGCGGCGAAGTGATCGGCGACTTCTAGGTTTGTGCTCAGATAAACTGATGCTGGAAGACGGGCACTCTTGCCCGTCTTCGAGCTTGAAGTACCAATGCAGACGGGCAGGAGTCCCCGTCCTATGGATTCACGACGCATTCTGAACAGCCCCATCTCGGAGACGCCCCTCCCCGACGTGGTGATTGTTTGTCTCATTTGACGTTCTCGTCATGAGTTGTTGAGAGAGGCACAAGGATGATGTATGAGCAGTTCTCGCTTTTTACCCCGTCTGACGCTGCTTGTCGCCGGGTGTGCCTGTCTGATGCTTAGCGGCTGCGGAGCTGCGGTGGTGGAGACGACTCGCGTCTCGGGTGTCGTAAAGATCAATGGCAAACCCCTCGAAATAGGAGTCATCGGGTTTGAGCCCGAGAGTCCTTCGGACCCCTCTGCCACGAGTGAGATTCGTGATGGCAAGTTCGCGATTGATTCGCCTCGCGGATTGCGCCGCATTTCGATCATGGCTTATCGACAAGCGAAAGGCCTCGGACCAGACGGCAAGCCGTACAAGGAACAATACCTCCCGGCGAAATTCAACCTCGAGTCCGATCGAACGCTCGAGGTGGACTCTGATCCGATCGTCGATCATGAAATTGATCTGAAAGTGACTGAGTAGCACGGATCCAGAATCTGGGTAGCGGCAATCTCATCAGAGTTCCGCCGCAGTCTCCAGACCTCGGGACGGAACTCTGACGAGATTCCGCTACACGCTATGGAGTTCAGCGCCGGGAAATTCCAACCTCCCGGCCAACCCGTTCGAGGTCCGTGATCAACTCCTGGGCCGACTGGTAACGGGCCTCGGGGGTAGCGGCGAGCATCTGCAGTACGACCCCTTCAAATGCGGGCCAAATCGACGGATTGTGTCGAGAGGGCGGCAGGGGTTGCTCGTTAGCCAGACAATGCTGCAGGTGCTGCAGTGACTCGACCTCAAACGGCGCACGACCCGTCAACAGGCCGTAGACCGTTGCTCCCAATCCGTAAATGTCCGAACGATGGTCGGCGTTGGATGTCCCGAGAACTCGTTCGGGAGCCAAGTAGGCCAGCTCGCGGTGAGGGGTGATGCTGACAGGGGTGGCAGACCACGTATTGGCCAGCAACAAGTCGGCCAGTTTGGCTACTTTGTCCGACGACCGCAGCAGGATGCTCTTCGGCGTGAGGTTGCCATGTACGATCTGCTGCGACTCGGCCGCCCCCAGCGCCCGGGCAATGTCCAGGGCCACTCGAAACGATGTCTGCCAATCGGGGATACCGACCCCTTTGACGCTGGCGATGGTCTGCCTCAAGTTCTCACCGCACACGTATTCCATCGCCAGCCAGCAGTAGGGACCAAGCCGGCCAGTGGAATGCAAGCGCACGATATTCGGGTGCTTGACCTCGAGAAAGACCTTGAAGTCGCTGACGAATTGGCGACGCCACAGATCATCCTGGCGGGCTGTGGGCTTTAGAATCTGGACGACAAGGTCTTTCTGACGCTCGACGTGACGCGCCAGAAACACCGTACTCCGCGCTCCCTCGGCCAGCACCCGTTCCAGAAAGTAATGATGAATCGTCTTGCCGAGAAAGTCCTCAATGCGATTTTGAGCACTGGCCGGGGTGGTCTCGGCCACGGGATGGGTTTCAGCGAGCGGTGGAACGATCCCGGCAGTGACGCGCATTCGCGTTCGGCCCACAACAATTTGATCATCCGGTTGGAGCGCCACCCGACGAATTCGGTCGCCGTTGACGAAAGTTCCCATCGAACTGTCGAGATCAGTGATCACCCAGCGTGCTCCGCGACTTTCAATCTGGCAATGCGCCCGCGACGTGTAGGGATCATTGAAGCGCAACGTCGCGACCGGCCCCCGACCGATCAGACAGATTTGATTCGCCACCAATGGACACTCAATCAACAACCCGTCTTCCTGGGAGACGACGAGGTGCACGGCGGGCGGAACCGCGGCCACTTTGGATTCCGGTTCACCCCGCAGTGAGGCATCGTAAGCGGCCTTGGATTCCGGCTTCAACAGGCAGATTCTCGCTCGCGAAACCTCGTTCAACACCTTCTGGGCTTCTGCGGCATGTTCGCCCAACTGGTATTTGCGAAGAAACGACATTTGCCGATCGGCGGCCGCTTCCACGACTTGAGCATCATCCTCAAACAGATCGATGCCCAGCAGCCGATAATGGTTGGCCGGCTGATCACGCTGGGGAATCCCCAACCATTTGTGGTACGGATCAAATGGAACTGACATATTCACGGCACCTGGGGCCCTGCACGTGGTGTGTTCAAATTGAAGACGAACACCTAAACGGTACACGTCCCCTCTCGTGACAGCAATCCTCACCAAAGTTTACCCCAGCCGTTTGTCCGGTGCAGCCGCTAAATGGTGGGAAAGCCCTCCAAAAAACCTCGGCTTCCTGCACCCTGGTACTCCGGGGCGAGGGGAACAGTTATTACGAATTGTCACCGCGAATCGATTGCTCCACCATTTAACGTCTGCAACCTCGGTCGCAACACATATCAATGTCTAATTGACGATACATCGGGTACATGTGATAATCATAACCTGCATGGGATGCGGCTTTCATCATCTCTGCCGGGCCGATTGCACTCGCAAAGTCATCATTTCTCCAGACGCTCGTACAGTTATACTATTGGGAGTCATTTCATGCGTTCACCTTCGAATCGTCCTGGATTCGCTGTCCGGCGCCGACCACGGAGGGCGTGGGCTTTTACGCTGATTGAGTTGCTCGTGGTGATTGCCATCATCGCAGTCTTGATCGCACTCTTGCTACCGGCTGTGCAGCAGGCCCGTGAATCTGCGCGGCGGGCGCAGTGCAAGAACAACCTGAAGCAGCTGGGTCTGGCAATTCACAACTATGCGGATGCCTATGGGATGTTTCCAATATCGCAACGCGACAAAGGGAGCCAATTGGTCGGTCTGTTGCCGTATATCGATCAGGCAGGCTTGTACAACCTGATTAATTTCAATGGGACTGTCCGCGACCAGAACATCGGCGGCAAGATCCTCGACGCCTATGTGCTGCAAGGAACCCAGTGCCCCAGTGAGCCGGCGGGGGCGTTATCTCCCACTGGTTTCGCCAGTACCAGTTACTCGTTCTCGATGGGGGCTCAATGGGTCGCCGAAAGCGGTAGTGGCTGCAACCTGAATTCCGTCGTCGCAGCGTATCCTGCTCCATGGGATCCTGACGGCGATCGCGAGGACCCGTTCCTACGTGGCAATGTGCGTTCGGACTATGGCATCCTGGGCTCGATTTCGGGCGTGTTTGGACGCGGCTATTTTTCCAGCTATTCGTCGAGGTTCGCGGACATCACCGACGGAACGAGCAACACAATTGCGATGGGCGAAGTCCGCTTCAAATGCAATAAGTGGAACTGGCTGGATGGACGTGGCTGGGCCAACGGCGATTCGCACTGGTACTCCACGGCAGCACCGATCAACTTCCCCAGCTGCTCGGATTCGGCGGGATACAACAGCGGCCCCTGCACGCTCAATCAGGACAATTGGAATTCGCAGTTTGGTTTCAAGTCGAAACATGTGGGCGGCGCACACTTGATGTTGTGCGACGGCTCTGTGCGTTTCGTCAGCCAGAACATCAATATGTTCACATATCAAATGTTGGGCGACCGGAGTGACAATCAGGTCGTCGGCGAGTTCTAATCCGGATGCGTAGCAATCCTGATCCTCCGAGGGGCAGTCATCAAACGACTGCCCCTCTTGATTTCAACGGGTGGCGTCCTATCACAGATCGACATCTGGCTCAGCACGAAAGAAATCCTCGAATGGCGACAAGGTTCATCAGAATTTGTGGTTTCGCACTGATCCTCAGCTCGATCGGCTGTCGTGGGCAGGCGCTCCCCCAGACGGTGCCTGTGACTGGAACCGTCGTGTACCAGACCAAGCCGGTCGAGGGAGCTCAGGTCGTCCTCAACAGCACTGATCCTGCCGGAAAGCCCGCTTCAGGAACAACTGATGCCCAGGGAAAGTTCACGGTACAAACCTACGTCGACCCGGCGAATCAGGTGAAGGGCGCCATGCCAGGGAACTATAAAGTCACCGTCACGAAAGTCGAGAAAAGTACCATGTCTTCGGAAGACATGATGAAAGCCTCCGCAGGAAAGAAACCGGCCGGCCCCAAACATTTGCTCCCGGCGAAATACTCCAGCCCGGCGACCACCGATCTCCCGGCCGAAATCAAAAAGGGAAGCAACCCGCCGCTGGTGCTGGAGCTCAAGGATTAGACGAACTTACTGTTGACGAACAAGCTGGCTGCTCCCCTCGATGGCAATCCAGCCCGTATTTGTCGGAAGATTCTCAAACGACTGACGCAATCCGCTCGGCCAGGAAACGACCACCTCATCAATGCGAGCTGCGTTCCCCACTCCCGTCACCAGACGACGTTCGTTGCTGGCCTGATAGCCATCGCCGGCGATCAGTTGATGATGTTGAATTTCAGTTCCAATTCGCAGCACAACGCGTGCGCCGATCGCGTCTCGGCTCGATGTGATGCCGCGCAGTTCCAGCGCCAGGAATCGTCCGGCGGACCGCGTGCGATTCGTCAGCAACGCTGTCGGTGAACCGAGATGTCCGACCACCAGATCCTCCAGCCCATCGCGATTCCAGTCGACACGGGCCACTGCGCGACCGAGATATTTGCCCTCAAAATACTTCCCCAAGTCGGCGGCCGGCAGTTCGCGAAAGGCACCGCCGCCCCTGTTGCGAAAGAACTGGGACGGCATGCGATACGCAATTCCCCGCCGAGTGAAGTCGTCAATATGCCCATTCGCGACAAACAGATCGGGCCACCCATCCAGGTCGGCGTCGAGGAACTGCGTGCCGAATCCGAGCATCAGGTAACCGGCCTCGTGCAGGCCCGACTTCGCAATGGAATCGGTGAACAATCCCGCCGCCGGCTGCAAGTACAGGTTGTTGTACTCCCTTTCGAAATTCGTCACAAACAGATCCAAACGTCCGTCACGATCCACGTCCGCCGCCGCGACTCCCATGCTGGCCTGGGCTTGGCCCGAAGAATCAAATGCAAGGCCTGATGAGATGCCCTCCTCGCTAAACTCGGGGTCGTCGCCCGGCCGTGCGGCGCCGTTGCGGAAATAGAAGTTCGCCGTCGTGTCGTTGGCGACGAACAGGTTGAGCCGACCGTCACCTTCGAAGTCCGCGGCGACGATTCCCAGACCGCGGCCGGTCGAGTCTTGAACTCCGCAGCGTTTCGACGATTCCTCAAACGTTCCATCTCCGCGATTCAAATAGAACTGATCCGCGGCCGATGGAAAGACCTGCGGATAGCACAGCCGAGGACTACCGTCGGGATCGCGACAGACGCGGGTGTAGACGTCGTCCCCGGTCAGGTAATTGACAACGTACAGGTCCGACAAACCATCGGCGTTCACGTCCGCCAGGACACAACTGGTGGACCACGCATCTCCGGACGTTCCCGTCTCCGTCGAGACATCGTCAAACGTTCCGTCGCCGTTGTTCCGCAAGAACCGATTCGGTCCGATGTTGGCCACGTACAAATCGGGGAAGCCATCTGCATCATAGTCCCCCACGGTCACTCCCTGGCTGAACCGATCTTCCACGACCCCACAGGCGGCCGTCACATCCTGAAACCGCTCTCCCCGAATGTTGCGATACAGCTGGTCGAGAAACTCTCGTTGAGATCTTTGGCCCGGTTGCTCGGGAAGGCGGCAACCCTGCGTGAAGTACAGATCAGGCCAACCATCAAGATCGAAATCGATCACTGCCACTCCACCCCCGGTGAACTCAAACGATCGCTCCCCCGATCCATCGTGCGGGCAGTTGAAATAGTTGAAGTCGAGTCCCACTTCGCGTGACTCATCCGCGAACTGAATCGCAACGGCGGCGGGCGCTGTGTCGTGTGATCCATGGGGAAGTGACTCTTTCAGTAGATTCCAGTCCGGCAAGGGATAGGGCGCCAGATCTAGCCCTACGTTCGGATTCGCCTCCGGCAGCACACGTTCGAGTTGCCCGGCATCTAAACGCTTCCGCAGTCGGGTCGAATTCTGCCAGGCCCATTCCGCCTTCGGTTCGACCGCCAGGACCATGCGATACCAGCCCCAGGCCTCCCACAGCCGGCCTAACGACTCCGTCTGTTCTGCCGCCTGTCGCAGCAGTCCGACATGCTGGCGATTGTCATAGATCAGGTTGATGATCCGAAAGAGTTCGCTCAACTTTTCTGCCCGCTGCACGCACTGTTTAGCGACGGAATTCTGCGACTCAGCTTGCAGCAGTTGAGCCAGTTGATAGTTGGCGTACTGCTGGTCCGGATTGAGTCGCAACGCCTCGGCAAAACATCGAATAGCCGCGCGGGAATGATTCCTCGTCATGAACCATCGTCCGCGCACCGCCCACAGGTCGGGATGAATATCCCCTTCAACCACGCCATGCGAAGCATGCCAGCTCAGGAAGGCATCCGTCGCCCGCTGTCGCCATAACTGCACATCCTCCGTGGGATCGTCGTACAAGCCAAGTTCCAGTGCGGCCTTGCCCAACTGGACTCCGACCTCCACGCATTTCGGGTACCTCGCAGCCAACTTGATTAGTCGCTGTGCGGCGTTCACTGGATTGTGTTGAGCGAGTTCCCGAATAGCAGTTGGCAACCGCGGCCCCAAGTCGTATGGATCGGCCTTGGCCCAGGGATCTAGTAGACGTTCTTCCCCCACGATCGCCTGCAAATCTCCCAGCCACAGCAATTGATCGACCGAGGGTTGCCCGTGTCTCAGTTGTTCCAACAGATGCGGCACTGATTCCCAACGTCGTCCCTCGACCGACAGAAAGAACGCCAACCGCGTGTGAGCGGTTTGGAGTGTAGGCTGATTGAACCGCAGACCACGGCGAAGACAGTTTTCCGCCGGACCCACATAGCCAGCCCGAAAAAACGCCTCACCAGCCAGCCCCATTGTCGAATAGTAGTCCGCAGGAGCCGGAACGCCGTTCTCGTGGTCTGGCGGGTCAACACACCAATTTAAGTAACCCGCAGCCTGTTCCAACTCATGGCGTTTGACTGCGACACGGATGGCACGCAACAGTGTTCCCTGATCGTGCGGATCGCGAGCGAGTATCTGATCCGCGATGGTTGCCGTTCGAACAAGATCACCGGCACGCTCTGCCTGCTCGGCCTCGCGTTGCAGTGTCTCCGTCGCAGGCGGAGCCACCAGGAGCAATTGCCAGACCCCAAACGCGCTGACCCCGACCAGGCCGACGATCACCGCCCAAACCCAACAGCGAACTCTGCTCATGGACGTCACCGCATCGGTCTCCGCAACGGCCAACGTTCATTTGCAGGTCGCATCTGGGCACACCCGACATGAAATCTGCCAGGTAGCCGACGTTACCAACGTCGGTTAGAGTATATGAACAAGAGCCGCGCCCTGACAACCCGTTTGTTGGCTGGCATCATCGCGTGGGCCGCGCCTCATCGGAGTTCCTGCGTGAGATTCGAGTCAACGAAAACGGACGTAGCCTGGATCCTGGCGGCGATGCTGTTTTCCTTGCACGGTTGTGGTTTCTCGGCCAATTCGCCGCCACAACCGGCCCCTGGGCGGTCCGCGCGTCCGATCAATTCTCCTGTAGCGTCGCAGGACGAAGTCGGCTCTTCGGCTGTCGGAATGTCTTCGTTGAAGTTTGCCGAACGTCCCTTGGGAATTGATGTACGCTACTCCAACGGCTCGGCGGCAAAGGTCAACAGCATCGTCGAAACGCTCGGTGGCGGCGTCGCGATGTTCGACTATGACCGAGACGGCTGCCTGGATCTGTTCGCCACTGGAGGGGGGCAGTTTACACCCCAACGAACCCTCGAGGGCCTGCCATCTCAACTGCTGCGAGGCGACGGTGTCGGTAACTTCACCCCAGTCATTGCGGGGCTTGAAGCGTCGCGGTATTTCTCGCACGGGTGCTGGGCTGCGGATCTGAACAACGACGGATTCGGAGACTTGCTGGTCACCGGCTATGGCGGCCTGCAATTGTTTCACAATCAGGGCGACGGCACGTTCCTCGAAAGAGCGGATGCCGCACAGTTGCATGATCCCTCGTGGAGCACCGCAACCGCGTGGGGGGACATCAATCGCGACGGATACCTGGACCTCTATGTGGCCCATTATGTCGACTGGAGCTTTCAGACGCACCGTGCCTGTAACGATCCGCAAGGGGGCCAAAACGAAATCTGCGGTCCGAAAAACTACAGCCCTCTTAATGATCGAATGTTCCTGTCGCAAGGTGACGGCACATTTGCAGATGTCACCACCGCGGTCGGACTGGTCGCGGGCGGCAAGGGATTGGGAGTGGTCATGGGTGATTTCGATCTCGACAATGATCTCGATCTGTATGTCGCCAACGATACCACCGAAAACTTTCTGTATCTCAACCGCGGCGATGGTCACTTCGACGAGGTAGGCCAACCCAATGGCGTCGCGGTCGACGATGCCGGACGTCCCACCGGCAGCATGGGGGTGGATCTCGCCGACTTTGACGGTGACGGCCTGCCTGACTTGTGGACGGCGAACTACGAACATGAGATCTTCGGCCTCTATCGCAATCTGGGTCACGGACAGTTTCTGCACGTCAGCCGCACAACAGGCTTCGCCGCCATCGCCGATCAGTTTGTCGGCTGGGGCACCGGCTTTGCCGATTTCGACCGCGATGGAGATCTGGACGTCATCGCCGCCACCGGCCATGTGAAGCGGTTTCCTGCGACAACACCGGTAAAGCAACTGCCGCTGGTCTGGCTCCAGGACAACGGGCGTTTTATCAAGCAATCCTTTCCTGCGAACACCTACCTGGGAACGCCCCACGCAGGACGCGGTCTCGCCCTCGGCGATCTCGACCGCGACGGAGACATGGATGTGGTGATCACTCACAATGACCGGCCCCTGGCAATTCTGTCGAACGAAACCGTCTCGACCAGCCAGTGGCTGCGAATCCACTTGACCGGCCGCCAGAGCTGCCGCGACGCGATCGGTGCTCGACTGGGCCTCAAACTGGGAAACCAAACCGTCTGGCGACAGATCCAGGGGGGTGGCAGCTATTTGTCGCAAAGCGAACTCCGTCCCTACTGGGCTATTCCAACCGGCGCCAAGATCGAAGGACTCACAATCCACTGGCCCTCAGGGCAGACCCAGGTCGTCCACAACTTATTACCGAATACTACTATGTTCATTATTGAACCGGACTAAACATATTTAACAAACTCCCTTCTTTTCTCTCCGTGATCTCCGTGTCTCCGTGGTGAAATCCTAATTCATTGCACCACGGAGACACAGAGAACACAGAGAGGACATACTGGGCATGGTGTTTCGTTATGAGTTCTCGTTAACCTATTAGAACGCCTAACAATACTGATTAGGAATCGCCCCCGTCGGGCTTGCCCCGACGGAGCGCTGACTGGCCAGCTACGCACCCGAAAGTTTTGCCGAATTCACAACCTTTACGTCTCCGATGCCCCCAGCCGCCTTCCAATCGCTGCTTTGAGAATGTTCACTCACGGCGGCAGGGGGCATCGGAGACTACGCATTGAGGGGCAAACGCGTTTTGCTCTGGTAGCCGACCAGTCAGGGCTCCGCCGGGACAAGCCCGGCGGGGGCCTTATCGGCCAGTTTTGTTAGGGCCTCTAAGTACGAGTGGCCAGACCAGAGCAGGGCCGCGCTGGCCATACTCGGTACGAATAGAAAGGGTCGTGATGTCCAATGGCCAGCCGATTGCCGGCAATCTCCGCACCAGGCGAATCGCGATCGCCAGCGCCATTGGCCTGACCATCGTTGTCGTCGGATGGAGTCTCTGGCCGCCGTCCCCCAACGAGCAGTTTCGCGCTGGATGGCAGGCGTTGGTCTCCGCTGATCTGCGCCGAGTCGACGCTCTCGCCACTGCGCTTTCCCAGCGGCGCGGATTCGAATCGCATGCTCACTTGTTGCGAGGCGGCTACCTGCTGCGTCTCGGCCGTCCGCGTGAGTCACTCGAAGAGCTCCGCCAGGCGCTCGATCAGGACGAGACCCAAGTCCGGGCGCAGGTTCTCGCGGGTGAAGCACTCGCGACACTCCACCAATCGCTCCGGGCAACGGAAGTCTTGCGTGAAGCACTCGCGAAGGATCCAGACAATATCGAGGCTCATCGCTGGGCGGGGGTCGCATACTATGATCTCGGTGCCATGGAACCCGCGGTACATCACTTGGAACGGCTCGCCAAACTGGCCCCCAGCGACCCGCGTCCGCATCGAGTCATGGGGCTGATCTACAAGGATCTGGAAAACGACCAACTGGCCGTGAACTGCTACCAGGAGTCACTCACCCGGAGCGCGGATCAGCCCGACGTCGAGTCGATTCGGACGGAACTGGCCGAAGTCCAAATCCGCCTGAACCGCCACGCTCCGGCCAAAGACACATTAAGCCTCTGCTCACCATCCCCCCGAGTCCTCGCGTTACGAGCCGAGTGCGAATCGGCCCTCGGAAATCAATCCACCGCGAACGATCTACTGGCCGCAGCCATAAAACAGGATCCGCACGATGCCACCGCGCTGTTGTTACAAGGCACATTCGCCCTGAACGACGGCCAACTCCAGCGGGCGATCGTCGCATTTCAGAAAGTCATCAAACAAAATCCCACCGACTTCACCGCCCGCTTCAAACTCTCGCGAGCCTTCGCGCAATCCGGCGACGAGCCCCGCGCAGCCGAGCAACTAGCAGCCATGAATCAGATCAAAGACATTCGCCGCGAAGCCAACGAGGTCTATCAACAAGCCCTCGGCCACCCCCGCGACGCAGAAGCCCGTTTCCGCCGGGGGAGCCTCTCCGAAAAACTCCACCGCCCAGACCTGGCCCG